>DAOLDI010000061.1:0-8627 GCA_035327445.1 Cyclobacteriaceae bacterium
CCCGATAGCTAAAGCGATAGAATACTGTATGCAATCTATCAAAGAACACGAAATGAAAGCAAATCACAACAGAAAAATGTTCTTGAATCCAACCCTTATCACTGTATGCAATCTATCAAAGAACACGAAATGAAAGCAAATCACAACATTTGTTTAACAAAGTGCACACCAGGCGTTACTGTATGCAATCTATCAAAGAACACGAAATGAAAGCAAATCACAACTAATTGCCGCCATCGCGCAGAGAATCAAGTACTGTATGCAATCTATCAAAGAACACGAAATGAAAGCAAATCACAACTTGATTCGCTAACATCTTCAATCTTGTAATACTGTATGCAATCTATCAAAGAACACGAAATGAAAGCAAATCACAACTATAGAAGCTGCAACAGCTGTGGGCGCAACACTGTATGCAATCTATCAAAGAACACGAAATGAAAGCAAATCACAACTGTAAGCCGGGTAACTTGGTGAACTGATTAACTGTATGCAATCTATCAAAGAACACGAAATGAAAGCAAATCACAACCGTCCCCGCATTGCCCTAATAACTCAAAGGACTGTATGCAATCTATCAAAGAACACGAAATGAAAGCAAATCACAACCAATTTGGATGAGGCGTTTAGATAATATTCACTGTATGCAATCTATCAAAGAACACGAAATGAAAGCAAATCACAACCAGTTTAGGCATTTGAGCAACTATTTAAAACTGTATGCAATCTATCAAAGAACACGAAATGAAAGCAAATCACAACAATGTTGAATTTGGTCACATTGATAAGCAACTGTATGCAATCTATCAAAGAACACGAAATGAAAGCAAATCACAACTTGTAGAAGAAGTACCTGCGTTACTCGAACTGTATGCAATCTATCAAAGAACACGAAATGAAAGCAAATCACAACTGTTTCGGCCAGCCTAATCAGCACGTTATTACTGTATGCAATCTATCAAAGAACACGAAATGAAAGCAAATCACAACTTTATTCATGATCAGGATAATCGGTGGGTGACTGTATGCAATCTATCAAAGAACACGAAATGAAAGCAAATCACAACTAACGCTCTTCAGGAGATACAAGTAAAGTACTGTATGCAATCTATCAAAGAACAATATCCCGAAACATCGGGAGAAAGCAAAATTGGCAGCTTATAATCTTTGATCAAAACATGCATGATTTGTAATGTGTATGATCATTGGTTTTATATATCCCAATTAAACAAAATCAGGTACAATCTTTGCCATCAAAAGGTATGTTTAAGTTTAAGCATGCCTTTTATTGTTTTAAAATGGTTGCAATTCCAGCCATCAGCATCAGCCTTTTTCTGGCTATGATATTTTGGAATTCAGATGCCGGAACCAAAGTGATACCCATATTATGGGGAAAATTGATCTGCAGTATTTTATTAACTGCTTATGTACATTTCTTTAAAAGAGAAAACTTCTACTTCTTTAATAACCTTGGCTTTTCGGTAAGAAATATTTACTTATCCATTATTAGCATAGACATGTTAATTTTTCTTATGCTCCTTTCATCAAGATTTTTTATATGAATGTTTTGGAATTCGATAGTATTGAACTGAGTTTTAATGGCCGACAAATCCTGAAAAATATTTTTATTCAATGTAATACCGGAAAAATAACAGGCTTACTTGGCAGAAATGGCGCAGGTAAATCTTGCTTAATGCAAGTTGTTTTCGGTGGATTACAAGCTCAATACAAATCCGTAAGATTTAATGGCACTTATCTGCAAAAACAAATTATTGCCTATTTACCACAAACAAAATTGTTGCCTTCTTACATCAGTCTATCGCAAGCATTAAAATTATTTCAGGTTCAACCACTAAGCATAACTGAATACTTTCCCGAAATCAATCTAATAATCAATAAAAAGCCAGATGAGATTTCAACTGGTGAACTCAGGGTATTTGAAGTTTTACTGATACTGAATTCAAGGCATCCGTTTTGTTTTCTGGATGAACCTTTCTCAGGTCTTTCGCCAGTGATGATTGATCGACTAAAAAGCTACATTCTTTTAAAGAAACAGTATAAAGGCATTCTCATTTCAGATCATTTGCATCAACATGTAACCGGCATTTGTGATGAGATCTTTGTGCTTAGTGCTGGCCAAAGTTACCGGGTTAAATCAAAAGCTGACTTAATCGGCAGGGGCTATCTGCCGGAAGTGTAAAAGATTATTCAAGGTTATTGATAAAGCATGCAATTGAATACCTTCGCGCATTCTGGCTTATGGAAATTTACGAATACCTGCTCATCATCATCATTGGCTTTGCTGCCGGCTTTCTGAATACCGTAGCCGGTGGAGGTTCATTGATTTCTTTACCCATACTCATTTTTCTTGGTCTGCCTTCTGTAGTTGCCAATGCCACCAACCGCGTAGCCATACTTTTTCAAAATATTTTTGCCGTAGGTGGTTTCAGAAGCAAAGGTGTTGACTTACCCATGCCTTACAGTTTATACCTGGCGCTGGTTTCTTTGTTTGGCGGATTCATTGGCGCCAAGCTGGCCATCAATATTGACGATGAATTATTCAACCGCATTCTGGCGGTAATCATGATTGGTGTTGTGTTGAGCATTGCCTTCGACTCAAGAAAAAAGAACGGTGTGCAGGAAGAACGCATGACGGTTAAGGCACAGGTACTAGGTATCATCTCCTTTTTCTTCTTAGGAATTTATGGTGGATTTATTCAGGCGGGGATTGGCTTTTTGGTAATAGCAGGATTGCGCTACATCAACCGCATGAGCCTGGTAAAGATTAATTACATCAAAGTTTTTGCTGCCTTGATTTACACCGGTGTTGCAGTAGCCGTTTTCGCCTGGGAAGGGAAAATACATTGGTTCATTGCCATGATACTTTCTATTGGTCAGGCCCTGGGTGGTTGGATTGCCAGCCGCTGGAGTGTTGACAAAGGTGATGTCTGGATTAAGCGTGTGTTGGTAGCAGCCGTGATTATCCTCGCAATTAAGCTTTGGTTTTTTTAAATGAAAGGTATCCTACACCCAGAAGGTATAAGACATTTTCAAGCAGCTAAAAAAAAATCAGACTTGCCGCATTACGACAAGTCTGAAATATTAAATCTAAAATCTAAAATCCTTAAGCTTTCACCGGTTCCCTGTGCCCTACCCAGGTAAACCTGCGTGTTACATATTTTGAATCGGTAAAAGAAGCATTGCCCGATGGATTACCTCCGGTAACATGGAAATCAGAAAAAGCTGCATTCTGATTCATGTAAATGCCGCCAATCAAATTGAAAGAAACTGGTGTTGCTGCCAGGGCCATTTCATCAGCAATTTTTGCGCGCACATCAGGATCGGTGGTATATGCACCACAAGAAATGGCGCCATGTTCTTCGGCCATTTCTTTGGCTAAGGCTATTGACTCATCTGTATTTTTGGTTTTGATTAAGAGTGCAATCGGACCAAAAAGTTCTTTGCTGAAAACCTCTTTCTTAGCTGAACTCACTTCCATCACAACAGGCGTAGCCGTTCTGGCATATTTAAACATGGGATTTTCAAGGCTGCCTGATTTCAACCAGACTTTCTCTCCTATTTTTTCTGCATCAACAACACGTGTGCAGGTATTTTTATTTTGGATGGCACCCAATACAAAAGGTCCTGCTTTTGGATTATCAACGAGTCCTTTCACATTATCAGCAAGCTTCTGTGCAAATTCTTCAAAAGATAATCTGCCATTAGGTGTATCAATGCCATTTTCAGGAATGTAAAAATTCTGAGGTGCTGTACACATTTGTCCGGAGTAAAGTGATAAAGAGAAGGCCAGGTTAGCGGCTACTTTATCTGCGTCTTCCACCGAATCCAATATCACAGAGTTCACACCTGTTTTTTCTGTGAACACTTCTTTGCCTTGCAATCCTTCGAGATAGCTACCAAAGTTTGAATTACCGGTGTAGTCAATAATCTTGACATCTTTATGCTCAGCCAAATTTTTTGTAATCATCTTGTCAAACGTATCTACTGCTAACTGGCAAATATTGGGGTCTAAATTATTTGCTTTCAATACTTTCTGAATTTCTGCTACTACAATTGCGATAGGCAGAATAGCTCCGGGATGTGGTTTCACAATTACACTATTGCCAGTAATTAAACTTGCATACAAACCGGGCACGGTATTCCAGGTAGGAAAGGTTGAACAACCAATTACCAGCGCAAGACCTTTAGGCACTGCCCTCCACTCTTTATTGATTTGCAGATTGAATTTGCCCATGGGCTTATCCCAAAAAGCGGTAGCAGGAAAACGCTTCAGTTCTTCGTAACCTGCTGCCACAGCTTCCAAAGCACGGTCGGCTGCATGTGGACCAGAAGCCTGGAAGGCCATCATATATCCTTGTCCGGTAGTGTGCATGGTGGCATAAGCAATTTCAAAGAAACGCGACTTCATGCCTTCAAGCGATTCAACCAATAATGCCGCGCGCTCATCAGCACTTACTTTTCTCCATTGATGAAATGCTGCCTTACCTCTCTCAATTAAAGTCTGTGTATCAAATTGCGGATAGGAAATGCCAAGCTTTTCCTGCAAGTAAGGCGATTCTTCCTGCCCTGCCCAGGCAGCAGGACTATCCTGCAATAATTCTTCAAACTTCTTGTTCATAGAGGCCTGGAATTTTTTTCTGCCTTCTTCATCGGCAGTTTCTCCATACACTGCAGGTGAAGGGTGCTCTGGATAAGCCGCAAAAAAAGTTCTTTCGTGTAAAGCTTTGATGGCTTTGTCTAAAGTGGGTTTATGTTTTTCGAATAAGTTCATTTCTGTTTTTTTAAAAAATTATTTTCTCCATTCCAATGATTTTTTCTGTAACTCTACAGCGCTATATTTTTTAGCATAGTCTTTTAATCCACCTGCCCAGTTTTGCTTAAACTTACCGCTGGCCTGACCTTTATCACTCATCAAGTGACTTAAGTAAGATTCTAACTCATCTACCAAGTGTGGCGGTAAATCTTTAATTCTTTTTTGTATTTCTTTTATTTTATCCATAATACTAGTTATTAGAACCAAACACACGTTTTAATAAATCTGTTGCGCGTGCGCCCGGATTTTCCCTGATATTTTTTTCTTCAATGGCTATCATGTAAAACAATCCTTCAATGGCTTTATCAGTTGCATAATCATCCAAATCAGGATTTACCCTTTCAACCAAAGGAATTTTGTTATAGGTGCTAACCAAGTCGGTATAATAGCGTGTTGCGTTGGTCTTCTCCAAAGCACTTTGTATTACCGGTAAAAATCTTTGCTTTAACTGGGCTGATGTTGTGCGTTGTAAATATTGTGTAGCTGCGTTTTCTTCTCCACGCAAAATTCCAAAAGCGTCTTCAATGGTCATAGACCTGATGGCCGAAACAAAAATAGGTTTGGCTTCTTTGGCTGCTTCTTCTGCCCCACGATTTAAAGTAGTAACAAAACGGTCAACTTCATTGCCCAGGCCAATCTGCCGCAAACGGTCTTCTACCCGCTTTACATCAGGTGGAAAAGGAATTTTGATGCGTGGATTATTCAAATAGCCATCGGCTTGCGAAACAATATCAGCGCCTTTATTGGTACCCTGAATAAGTGCTTCCTTCAAACCCTCAGCCACCTCTGCAGCCGTAAGGGGTTTTGGTCCGCTTGTGCGACCTAAATCGCCTAAAGTCTGATTGATTTGCGCAGCTGTACATGCATTTAAAAGCATGGAAATCAGCAGTATTTTAATAGCCTTCATAAAATCATGTCTTGAATTGAACAAAATAGGCACTTATTGAGTAATTAGAGGTGTGAATTTGCAAGAATTTTTCTGATGAAAAACATACATGCCGAACTAATCACCATTGGTGATGAAATACTTTACGGACAAACCCTGGATACCAATACCCAATGGATGAGTGTTGAACTGGGTAAAATAGGAGTTCGGATTGGGCGCAGAAGTACCATTGGTGATGAAGAGCAAGAAATTCTTCAACTTTTTAAAGAAGCAGAAACGCGGGCAGATATCATTTTAATTACCGGAGGCCTTGGCCCCACCAGTGACGATTTGACAAAACCCTGCCTCGCCAAATATTTTAACTGCGAGTTAAAAATGCATGCACAGGCGCTTGAAGACCTAACCGCTTTTTTTAAAAGCCGGGGCAGAGAACTAAGTGATTTAAACCGGCAACAGGCAGCACTGCCAGAATGTTGCGAATACATACCAAACGAAATCGGTACTGCAGCAGGCATGTGGTTTCATCGCAATGGTAAAACATTTGTTTCGATGCCGGGCGTGCCGCATGAAATGAAGCGCATGATGAATCTTCACATCATTCCTAAACTTAAAGCAAGTTATGCCATGCCGGTGATTTACCATCAAATGGTTCGCACCGTAGGCATACCTGAATCTATACTGGCAGAGAAAATAAAATCATGGGAAGAAAATTTACCTGCACATATTAAACTGGCTTACCTGCCCACTTTAGGTGAAGTAAAACTGAGACTCACAGCCACAGGGGCATCATTAGAAAATTTAAAATCAGAAACAGAAAAGTTAAGCAGCGAATTAATGCCACTTATTGGTCAATTTATTTATGGTTATGGAGAGGAGAGCTTAGAAAATGTATTAGGCAAAATATTAAGAGAAAGAAAGTTAACACTTGCCACAGCAGAAAGCTGTACGGGTGGATACCTGGCGCATACCATCACCAGCATTCCGGGTAGTTCAGACTATTTTAAAGGAAGCATTATCGCGTATTCCAATGAAATAAAAATCAATTACCTGGATGTTAAAGAAGAAACTCTTGAAAAGTACGGAGCCGTGAGTGAAGAAACAGTGGCCCAAATGGCGGCAGGAGTCAGGCTAAGATTAAACACAGATATTGGCATCGCCACCAGCGGTGTTGCCGGACCTGATGGCGGCACAGAAGAAAAACCCGTTGGCACCATTTGGATTGCCTATGCTGATGCCGAAAATGTGATTTGTAAGAAGTTACAACTCACCAAAGAGCGGATGGTGAATATCAAATTCACTGCCACAGCAGCGCTTAACCTCATGCGGCTTAACCTTGTAAAACAATTAGAGGCAAAAGCCTAAAATTGCTAAATTGCGGCCCAAACAAACGATTGAAGCATGGCCTTAGTGGAACTGGTAATGCCCAAAATGGGCGAAAGTATCATGGAAGCAACGGTTTTATCCTGGCTAAAGAAAGTTGGGGATAAAATTGAACAAGACGAGTCTGTACTGGAAGTAGCTACCGATAAGGTAGATACCGAAGTGCCTTCAACCCATGCGGGTGTATTAAAAGAAATTCTGGCCAAAGAAGGTGAAGTGGTACCTGTGGGTAAGGCCATCGCTATTATTGAAGCTGATATTGCAGGTAGTGCCCCAGCCGCAACACCGGCTCCGGAAGTAAAATCCGCTCCTGAAAAAGTAAAGGAGACCGTAACTGTTCCGGTTGCTACCAATGGTCATTCAACAGCTGTTGATTACAGCAACAGCAAACGTTTTTACTCTCCTCTCGTAAAAAATATCGCCAAGCAGGAAAGCATACCTGTAGCCGAACTGGAAACAGTTAGCGGAACAGGCAAAGATGGCAGGGTTACCAAGAAAGATATTTTGCACTATGTGCAGAATCGTAAGTTGGGCGCCACCATACAGGCTGTGCAGCAATCAGTAATAAGAGGTGGCAGTCGTGCGCCATTAGTTCCGGCTTCTATAAATGCTGGAGATGAAATTATTGAAATGGATCGCATGCGCAAGATGATTGCCGAGCGCATGGTAGATTCAAAACGTATTTCTCCGCATGTAACTTCTTTTGTTGAGGCTGATGTAAGCAATGTTGTTTTCTGGAGAAATAAAGTAAAAGATGCCTTCAAAAAACGTGAGGGTGAGAACTTAACTTTCACGCCTATTTTCATTGAAGCGGTTGTTAAGGCCATCAAAGATTATCCGATGATTAACATCCAGGTAGATGGAACTAAAATCATCAAGAAGAAAGACATCAATATCGGTATGGCAGTTGCGCTTCCTACAGGTAACCTGATTGTACCTGTCATTAAAAATGCCGATCAGTATAACTTAAAAGGACTTTCAAAAATTGTAAACGATTTGGCCAATCGTGCCAGAGAAAATAAACTGAAACCAGAAGATTTAGAGGGTGGTACTTTCACCATTTCCAATGTAGGGTCGTTCGGTAATGTGATGGGTACGCCCATCATCATGCAACCTCAGGTAGGTATACTTGCTTTAGGTGCTATACAAAAGAAACCTGCCGTAATTGAAACACCTTACGGAGATGCTATCGCCATCAGGCATAAAATGTTCCTGTCGCATTCTTACGACCATCGCGTAGTTGACGGTTCATTGGGGGGTATGCTCGTACGCAGGGTAGCTGATTACCTCGAAAGCTTCGATGCAGATCAGGATATCTGATAAAACTAAAAGCCCCGCCCATAACGGGGCTTTTAGTTTTATTTCATTACCTCCAGCGCAATACCCAGGGCAAGCAATCCTACTACTAATAGCAGGTAGAATACATAAATTCCCTTCTTTTTAGGCTTGCCAAAAACCCAAGTATTGATTTGATACTTGTACAGCCTCTGATATGGTGACTTCATGTCCATTTTTAATTCAAATGCA
>DAOLDI010000062.1:0-8603 GCA_035327445.1 Cyclobacteriaceae bacterium
GATTAAACCAAATGCAATGGCACCGTATGAAGCTAATTCGGCAGCCATAGGCAATTGTAACAAGGCAAAAATCCAACCCAGGGAAAAAGCTATGGCAGAAACTGTTCCCACCAAATACACGATAATTTTCATAATGCTGATGTTTTTCATGAAAGTAATCTTTTTCAATCATATTTGCAGCTAAGCTATTATGTAAAATGAGAGAACTGCGGATTATATTCATGGGTACCCCTGATTTTGCTGTACCCAGCCTGGAAATATTAGCAAAAAATAATTTCAATGTTGTAGCGGTAATTACAGCACCAGATAAACCCCAGGGCCGCGGACAAAAAGTAATTGCCTCTGCTGTAAAAATTTGTGCGCAGCAATACAATATCCCGGTCTTACAGCCCACTAATCTCAAATCTCCTGAATTTCTTGCAGCCCTTAAATCTTATGAGGCAAACTTGCAGGTAGTGGTTGCCTTTCGCATGCTGCCCGAAGCTGTATGGAATATGCCTGCCTATGGAACATTTAATTTGCACGCTTCATTATTACCACAATATCGCGGTGCAGCACCAATCAACTGGGCAATTATTAAAGGAGAAAAAGAAACAGGTGTAACTACATTTTTCCTGCAACATGAAATTGACACTGGCAATATCATACTGCAAGAAAAAGAAAGTATTCATGCCGATGATGATGCAGGAAGCTTATATGAAAGATTGATGTACAAAGGTGCAGAACTTGTGTTAAAAACCGTGCGATTAATTGAACAGGGTGATGTTACAACAAGTCCGCAACAAATGACCGGTGATATTAAAACAGCCCCAAAGATTTTTAAAGCAACATGTCAGATTAATTGGGCGCAGCCAGCAACACAAATAATCAACTTTGTAAGAGGTTTAAGTCCTTACCCAACTGCCTGGACCATCATCCATGAAAAAATTTATAAGATTTATAAAATCAGCTTAACAAATAAAAGTACAGATAACAAAGCTGCCGGTGAAATTGAAACAGATAATAAAACTTATCTTTACATCAAAAGTGCTGATGACTGGCTTGAAATTTCAGAACTTCAGGCAGAAGGAAAAAAGCGCATGAGCATTCAGGAATTTTTCAGGGGAAATAAAATATAATCATGCTTATTTCTTTAATAGCTGCAGTATCTCAAAACAGGGTGATCGGAAAAAATAATGACCTGCCCTGGCAACTGCCCGATGATATGAAATATTTCATGCAAACCACCAAGGGACATCACGTAATCATGGGCAGAAAAAATTATGATTCTATTCCTGAAAAATTTAGACCACTTCCCAACAGAACCAACCTTGTAGTGAGCAGACAAGAAAACTTGCATGCACCAGGTTGCCTTGTATTTGCTGATCTGCGCGAAGCATTTAATTACTCCAAAGCACAAGGCGAAACAGAAGTGTTTGTAATTGGCGGTGCTGAAATTTATACACTCGCATTACCTTATGCAGATAAGCTATACTTAACCGAAATTAAAGCACATATTGAGGGCGATACTTACTTTCCTGTTTTTGATCAAATGGAATGGAAGGAGATTTCCAGAACTGTACATGAAGCAGATGCCAGGCACGCACACAGTTTTGACTTTGTGGTTTATCAAAGAACAAAAAAATAATTGTTATGGAACAGCACAAGAAAATATTAAGCATACTCTACCTGGTATCAGGTGCGCTTAACCTGTTTTTTGGTATAGTAGCCATTGCCTTTTTATCTGCACTATTTCCCATTCTTGCTGATGAAGCCGGGGCTGATGCCTGGAAAGTTCAAACACTGGGCAATGTAATGAACATCATTATCGGTACTGTGCTCATCATTTATGCTTTGCCCTCTTTTATTGGTGCCATTGCCTTACTGAATGATAAACGCTGGGGCATGATATTGCTGATGGTATTGGGTTGTTTCAAATTATTTATATTTCCGGTAGGTACTGCTTTAGGCATTTATACCATATGGATTTACATAGAAGAACAAAAAATAAGACAGTCGAAATTCTTTTAACTTTTACAAAAACATGTCTAAACTGAAAGACAGCATAATCTGGATTACGGGAGCCTCTTCAGGCATTGGCGAAGCACTTAGCTATGAATTAAGTAAAGCTGGCGCAAAACTCATCTTATCTGCACGCAGAAAAGAAGAATTGGAAAGAGTTAAAGGAAATTGCGATGCAGCAGCTCAGCAGCACATTAAAATACTGCCGCTCGATTTAACACAAACAGATACGCTTGCGCTTGCAACAGAAGCTGCGATACAATTTTTCGGACATATTGATATCCTCATCAACAATGGAGGTATATCGCAACGCGGTTTAGCCAAAGACACTTTGCTAAAAGTTGACAGGCAAATAATGGAAGTAAACTTTTTTGGTACACTGGCCCTTACCAAAGCATTGCTACCACATTTTATGCAACGCAAGCAAGGACATTTTGTGGTGGTTACATCTGTTACCGGCATTGTAGGCACGCCCTATCGTTCAGCCTATGCGGCAAGTAAACATGCCCTGCACGGATTTTTTGATTCACTGCGTGCCGAACACTGGAAAGACAACATTCATGTAAGTCTCATTTGTCCGGGTTTTATTCATACGCCCATTACCTATGCGGCATTAACCGGAGACGGTACACCTTTAAACAAAATGGATGAAGCGCAGTTCAAGGGTAAATCGCCTGTATGGTTAGCCAAAAAAATTCACAAAGCCATTGTCGCTCAAAAAGAAGAAGTTTACCTGGGCGGTACAAAAGAAGTATCAGCTGTTTATGTAAAACGCTTTTTCCCTTCCCTGTTTTCTAAAATATTAAGAAAGGCGAAGGTGAGGTAATTACCCTTTTAAGCGCACAGTTTTTTCCTAAGTCCTGACACAAGTTGTCAGCGAAATTCATCATTATGCTTAAGTAAATGCAGCCAACACGCCTATTTTGGGTGGTGCAGGAAAACTATGTTGGTATGATTGACACGGATGTATTATATTCAATTATAAAAAAGACGACCCGGGTTGCCCTGGGCCGTCTTATATGTTTTCACAACGGAATTGAAGTATAAAGTAGTGTTGAAATAAAGAGATATAATAAAAAGCCCCACCGAAGCAGGGCTAAGAAATCTTCGGCTTATAGCCTTATTGTGATTTGCAATTCAAACGTAGTGATAAAATATAAAAACAAAAAATATGAATAAAATTTTTGGACTTGACTTGGGAACTAATTCCATCGGTTGGGCACTAAGGAATCCCGTTTTGGCAGAAAACCAAATTGAAAAATTTGGAGTATTAACTTTTAATAAAGGCGTTGGCTTAGGAAAAACAGGCGAATTCTCTTATGCTGCTGAACGGACAAAAAAGCGTTCTACAAGAAGATTGTATCAAGCCCGAAAATACAGACTGTGGGCTACGCTTGAAGTGTTGATAACCGAAGGTTATTGCCCATTATCAATAGATGACTTAAACAAATGGCGACATTACAACAAAGAAGAAGCGGTTAAAAACAATAACGCAGGAAGAGTTTATCCGGTTAACAATTCAGCATTTGACGCATGGATAAAGTTAGATTTTGATAATGACGGTAAGCCTGATTACACAAGTCCATATCAACTACGCAAAGAATTAGCTGAAATAAAATTAGATTTTACAAAAGAACAAAATCGCTTCAAATTAGGCAGGGCCTTGTATCATATTGCACAGCGCAGAGGTTTTAAAAGCAGCCGCAAAGGTGCTGATGATTCTAAAGAGAATGAAACAAACGACAATGAAGTAATAGATTTACAATATTCTGAAAAGAAGAAAAACAAAGCCATTGCGGAGTTGTTTGAAAAATATACTAACGCAAAAACCATTGGTTGGCTTTTTGCTCTGTTGGAAAAAGATAAAATCAGAATACGTGAAAGCATTACTCAATACGCTATCCGTGAAAACTACAAGGATGAAATCAAGTTCATATTTCAAACTCAAGAATTGAAGTTTGAAGATTCACTATACACAAGATTGGTAGAAACAGGAAATAACAAAAATGACGGAAGCATTTTTTACAAACGGCCCTTGCGTTCCCAAAAAGGATTGGTTGGGAAATGTACTTTAGAGCCAAATAAATATCGGGTACCAATCAGCCACCCAGCTTTTGAAACATTCAGAGCGTGGGCGTTTTTAAACAATATCAAATACAAAGAAAACAATGAGTGGAAACAACTACCCATTGAATTAAAACAAGAAATCTACACAGAATTGTTTTTCCGAAAATCGAAATCCTATTTTCCATTTTCTGAAATAGTTGCATTCATAAAAAAAAAGGGGGCAAGTTGGCAATTGAATTATTCGCCTAAAACAACCGTAACTGCTTGTCCCGTTTCCGCAAGGTTGAAAGACATTTTTGGCGATGATTACTTAAACGTAAAGATTGAAAAAGCGAAAGCGCCAAAATCAGACAAAGCGTTTTATAACATCGAGGATATTTGGCATGTTTTATTCAGCTACGAAGACCAAGAGTATATTGCTGACTTTGCAGAGCAAAAATTAAAACTTGAACCCGAGAAAATTAAACAGTTCGTTACTGCATGGAACGCTTGCCCCGTGGGTTATGGAATGTTGAGTTTGAACGCTATCAACAAAATAAACGTGTTTTTGCAAAAAGGCTTGATTTATACCGAAGCGGTTTTGTTGGCAAACATTCCTGAAATTCTTGGTAAAGGTTTATGGCAACAAAATGAAACATTATTGTTGGACAGTATCAGTGAGGTTATTGCTGAAAACCGTCAGCAAAAAACGATACTCAACATTGCAAATAATTTGGTTTCTAAACACAAATATTTAGAAGCGAATGAACAGTTTGGGCGTAAAGACAACAATTACAAATTAGTTGAAAGCGATTTATACGACATTCAAACCGCCATTGAAGACCAATTTGGTGCATTAAAATGGAATAGTTTTCCTGAAGATGAAAAGAAAATCATTTCAGATACTGTCAAGGACTGCTATCAAGCGTATTTCGCTAAACAAGGAATTATAAGGGATACTGGCAATGAAGAGCGGATTGTAACTGTTCAATCAAACGGTAAAAAGTATTATAAAACCGAATCGGGTTATTATCGGTTACCAAAACTGATAGATACCCTGAAAGAATTTTTTCAAGACAATTTTGAACACCTTAGCGAAAAGAAGCTCTCAAAAATTTATCATCCTTCCGAAATCAATATTTATCCGCCTGCTAAACCTGATAAGGACGGAGTGCTAAAGCTCGGCAGCCCCAAAACAAGTTCATTCAAAAACCCAATGGCCATGCGCACTTTACACGAACTGCGCAAGCTTATGAACTATATGATTGAAAGTAATCAGATTAACAGCGAAACCAGAGTTGTGGTAGAGGTTGCACGAGAGCTAAACGATGCCAACAAACGCTGGGCCATTGAAACCTGGCAACGTCAACGAGAAGCTGAAAATCAGGAGTTCGCAGAAGCTATCAAGCAGCTTCTAAACGAAGATGGAAGTATTAAAGCAAATGCTGAAAGTGCTGACGATATTGATAAGGTACGTCTGTTCTATGAGCAAAATGTTGAGCAAACACTTCCGGAAGTTGCAGAAACAGAAGAGGACGAAAAAGGAAGGAAGAAAAGAAAAAAATCAACTCAAAAAGATGAAGCAATTCGTTGGAAGGGACATGGTAAAAACTTGATTGATAAGTTTCGCCTTTGGAAAGAACAGGGTTACCAGTGCTTATATACAGGCAGGTTTATCAAGTTAGCAGATTTGTTCAATGAAAACGTCATTGATTTTGAACACACACTCCCAAGAAGCAAATCATTTGATAATTCTTTGGCAAACCTAACGGTGTGTTATGCAGACTATAATCGTACTGTAAAGAAAAATCAAATCCCCACGCAACTTCCCAATTATGAAATAGAACATGACTTTGGCGGGAAAATTGGAAAATGTTCGGCAATACAGCCAAGATTAGAGGTATGGGAAGAAAAAGTAAAGCGCATCAAACAGCAAATTGACTTCTGGATAACAAAATCAAAAAAAGCAGCCGATAAAGGCTGGAAGGATGATGCCATTCGCCAAAGACATTTATGGAAAATGGAACTAGATTACTGGCAAAACAAATTGGATAGGTTTACAATTACTGAGATTACAAGTGGTTTCAAGAACAGTCAAAAGGTGGACACACAACTTATTTCAAAATATGCTTTCCATTATTTGAAAACATATTTTGATAAAGTGGATGTACAAAAGGGAAGCATTACTGCCGAGTTCAGAAAAATATACCAATTACAAGCCTCCGATGAAAAAAAAGACCGGAGCAAACATTCGCATCATGCCAAAGATGCGGCAGTTTTAACGCTTATACCTGTTGCCGCCCAACGCGATGCTATTTTAGAAAGGTACTATGAAGCGAAAGAAAAAAATCCAAAAGCCACATTTACAGAAGAGCCTTATAAAGGTTTTAAGCGAGAGTTTGTTTGGAATATTGACGATAATGTATTGATAAATAACATTGCAAACAACCAAGAATTAACACCTGCCAAGCGAAAAGTGCGCAAACGAGGTAAAGAAGTATTTATTGAGAAACCAGATGGAACGAAAGTCAACAAATGGGCAACAGGAGATAGTATTCGCGGGCAACTTCATCAGGAAACATTCTACGGAGCAATAAAGCCTGCAAAAAAAGGTGACAAAGGAAATTTATTGAAAGACGAAGACGGAAAATTTATTCAAGAAGAAAGCTTAAAGTATGTATTGAGAGTTCCCTTTACTGCTGATTTCACAGGTGTTGATAAAATCGTTGATGAGGGATTGAAAAAGCAAATAAAAGAGCACGCTCAAAGGGCAGGAAGTTTTAAGAAGGCTTTTGAAGAAGGTATTTACTTGTTGGACAAAAATGGAAAGCCTCACGGAAATAGAATCAGGCACATACGTGTATGGGCAAGTGTTTCGGAGCCCTTGGCAATTAAAAAACAAACCAACCTTTCTGATAAAGAATATAAGCAAAGCTATTGGGCGGCTAATGCTACCAATAGTTTCTTTGCGATTTATAAGGGCGAAGACAGGAAAGATTTTGATTTCAGAAGCTTGTTTGACTCAGCAAAGATTAAGTCAATAAATCCTGTCAAAAACCCCAAAGACCTATTTGAAGCCAAAATCACCATTACTAAAGGAAAAAAAGTAACAGAATTACCCCTTACCTATATTTTAGAAGTTGGAACAAAAGTTATTTTTAGAAAAGACGAAAAGGAAGATTTAAAATCACTCTCAAATAGCGAATTACTAAAACGACTTTATGTTTACACTCGGTTTGAAAAAGACGGCCGCATTAATTTCAAGTATCATCTAGAAGCGAGAAGTGATAGCGATATAACAGAACGTTATAAAGATTCGTCTGTTAACTTTGAAAATCCACTACCTACGCTGCGTTTAGTTCTAAACAAGTGCAATTTCTTAGTTGAAGGATATGATTTTGATATAAAAATGGACGGAACGATAAAATGGAAATGAAATCTAAAACCTTAAACAACTCATGATACAATTTTTCAAAAACTTGTCAGGTATTATAAAACATATTTAATAAGATGCTTTCCGAAAAGTATTATCACATCTATACGCACGCAAATGGATCAGAGAACCTATTTAGGGAAGATCAAAATTATTTTTACTTTCTAAATCTATATCAAAAATACATACTACCTGTAGCCGAAACGCTGAGCTGGTGCCTGATGCCTAATCACCTGCATGCATTGGTGCAGGTGAAAAGTGAAGAAGAGTTGGCGAAATTTTTTAAAAATAAACTCGATCAAGACCTGACAGGTTTCGAAAACCTGTCAGGTCTCGTGGTACGCCAATTCAGCCACCTCTTCAATGCCTACGCTAAAGCTTATAATAAACTTTACCAGCGAAGAGGCTCTTTATTTATCCGTGCGTATAAAAGGAAAGAAATTTCCAGCGATCATTACCTCAGTAATGTAATCCATTATATACATCACAATCCTGTACATCATGGTTTTGTTAAACATCCGGCCGACTGGCCCTGGTCATCATATCAAAATATATTAAACAGTGCCGATTCATTTATAGCAAGACAGCAGATAATTCAATGGTTCGGGTCTGTTGAAGCATACCAGCAATTTCATGAGCAAAATTTATCAGGAAAACACCTGGCAGAAATTGAAATGAACCTACAGGCATGATAAAGCGCACTTTATATTTCGGCAATCCTGCTTACCTGAGTACACGCGATGAACAATTGATTGTGCGCCTGCCAGAAGTTGAACACAACAAAACCTTGCCTGATCGATTTAAAAAAGAAGCACAGGCCAGTATTCCCATAGAAGATATCGGACTTGTAATTCTGGATCATCAACAGCTTGTAATTACCCATGCCCTTATGGCCAAACTGCTGGCTAATAATGCTGCCCTGATTACCTGCAACCATACCCACCACCCTACTGGCTTGTTACTTAACCTGGAAGGTCACAGCCTGCAAAGTCAGCGCTTTCAGGCACAGGTTGAAGCCAGTGTGCCCTTGAAAAAAAATCTCTGGCAGCAATGCGTGCAGGCCAAAATCAGCAATCAGGCGGCATTGCTTAGTGCGCAAGGCATAGCAACTGATAACATGAAG
>DAOLDI010000063.1:0-8587 GCA_035327445.1 Cyclobacteriaceae bacterium
CCAATCCAATGGCTGCACTTTCGGCAGGCACATAGCTGCCCATTTGCGCCAGTAAAACAATCAAGGCGGTTTGTCTTAACAAAGCAGATTTACCCGCCATGTTCGGACCGGTGATGATGAGTATCTGCTGCTGTTCATTATCCAAATAAATATCATTGGGCACATAACTTTCGCCCGGAGGTAATTGCTTTTCAATAACCGGATGCCGGCCTGCTTTGATATCAATAACTAAACTCTCGTTGATTTCCGGTTTTACATATTTATTCAGCCTTGCTGCTCTTGCAAAGGAAAGCAGGCAGTCAATACTCGCAATCATTTTAGCATTTTGCTGAATCTGCGCAATGTAATCTGCCGTGTGAATGACCAATTCATTGAAAAGACGTTGTTCAATCACCAGCAACTTTTCTTCGGCATGAAGTATTTTCTCTTCATACACTTTCAGTTCTTCAGTAATGTAGCGTTCAGCATTTACCAAAGTCTGTTTGCGTATCCAGTCGGCTGGCACTTTATCTTTGTTGGCATTACTCACTTCCAGGTAATAACCAAAAACTTTGTTGTAGGCAATCTTCAATGAGCTGATACCTGTTCTGCCTACTTCTCTCTTTTGAATCTGCAAGAGATAATCTTTTCCTGAATAGGCCAATGCGCGCAACTCATCAAGCTCAGTGTTTACACCATCTTTAATTACTCCGCCCTGGTGCAGCAACATGGGCGCATCCTCTTTCAATTCCTTGTTGATTTTCTCCAGCAAGAATTCGCAAGGATTCAGTTGGTCGGTTAGCTTTTTAAGTGCAGGTAAAGTATTGGTGCTCAATAAATTTTTTATAGGCGCTATTTGCTGCAGCGATTTTTTGAGTTGTAATAATTCGCGCGGATTTACACGACCCACCGCAACTTTAGAAATCAGGCGTTCCAGGTCGGCAATCTGTTTCAAGTGCGATTCAAGTTTTTCACTCAGGTTTTCATCTTGCACCAAAACTTCAGCAATGCTCAGGCGCTCTTCTATACTACTTTTATCTTTCAAGGGCAATAGCATCCACTTGCGCAGTTGCCGCGAGCCCATGGGGGTAAGCGTTTGGTCCAAAATCTGAATGAGTGGTACACCATCATTTTGTGCTTGTACCAGTTCAAGATTGCGAATCGTGAATTTATCCAACCATACATACCTGTCTTCTTCAATACGCGATACCGAAGCAATGTGTGCAGTTTCTTTGTGCTCCGTTTCATCCAGGTAATGCAAGACTGCACCTGCAGCTACTATGGCTTCGCGCATATCTTCAATACCAAATCCTTTGAGTGTAGAAGTTTTGAATTGCTGAATCAGCTTATCATAAGCATAATCAAACTGATAAATCCAGTCTTCCAGCGCGTAACTGCTCAACTCATCACCAGAGAAAATAGCAATCCTTTCCCTGAATTTTTTATTGTAAATCAATTCAGCCGGCCGAAAACTTTGCAGCAGCTTGGCCACATAAGCTTCACTGCCTTGCGCTGCATAAAATTCACCGGTTGATAAATCCAGCAGGGCAAGTCCAAACACTTCATTATTTGCATGCACAGAAGCCAGAAAATTATTTTGCTTGCGCTCAAGTACATTATCATTGAAAGAGAGTCCTGGAGTAACCAGCTCTGTTACACCTCGCTTTACAATGCCTTTTACAAAACGTGGGTCTTCCAGTTGGTCGCAAATGGCTACACGATGCCCGGCACGTACCAGTTTAGGCAAATAAGTATCGAGCGCATGATGCGGAAAGCCCGCAAGCTCAATTTCAGAGGCCGAGCCATTGCCGCGTTTAGTCAAAACAATATCCAGCACTTTGCTGGCCGCAATGGCATCTTGCCCAAATGTCTCATAAAAATCGCCTACACGAAAGAGCAACAGTGCACCCGGATACTTTGCCTTAATGGCATTGTATTGCTTCATCAGTGGAGTTTCTGTCTGCTTGCTTGCTGCCGTAGCCATGAGGACAAATATAGATGGGTAGGCAGATTTAACGCATCAATCTGGAAGATTAAGAAAGGAATTTTTATCAGCCTGTAATTATGGAGGCAATAAATATACTTATCCTGCAAAAAGATTTGATGACCATGAGAAAGCAACAGAAAATGAAAAAGGCAATACTTGGTTTATTGCTTTTATTATCGGGATTCGGCCTTGTTAAGGCAACGGCACAGCAATCACAAAATTCCTTGCTGTGGGAAATCTCTGGCAACGGATTGAAAGAGCCTTCCTATCTTTTTGGCACCTATCATTTGCTCTCGGCAAGCTTTCTGGATGAGAAGCCTGCAGTAAAAGCAGTTTTCAAAAAGTCTAAAGGCGTGGTAGTTGAAATGGTGCTTGATTCAAGCAAGTTAATGCAGGTAGCAAGTCTCAGCATTATGCCCGGCAAGAAAATTTCTGATTTGATTAGCCAGGAAGATTTTCAATTGGTTTCTGCAGCATTAGAAAGTGCAACAGGAATTAAATTACAATTGCTCGACCAGTTTAAGCCAATGGCCGTAAACGTAATGTTAATTGGCGCCTATGCGCAGAGCGAGAGTGGTCATATATTAAGTAAATATACCGGCTTGCCTTTAGACGCACATTTTGCGCAGGCAGCCAAGCAAGAAAAGAGACAGGTAACTGCACTTGAAACCATGGAAGAGCAGATTAAACTACTCTATGACTTCATGCCGTATGAAGAGCAGGCAAAAGAACTGGTGAATTTTGTTAAACAGAAAGAGCAGATGCTCAAATCACAAAACGATTTACTCGAGGCATACATGGCAGAAGATTTTAGTGGCATGGTTAAGCAGTTTGAAGACTATGCTGAAATTGGAAACAGCATGGGTGCGCATATGCTTGATGACAGAAATATGCGCTGGATGGATAGCATTCCGGGCTTGATGCAAGGGGGCAGTCAATTCATAGCAGTAGGTGCTTTGCATTTAGTGGGCGAAAAGGGTTTGATAACATTATTAAAGCAAGCGGGTTATCAGGTAAAGCCCATTTCAACCAGGCTCTGAAAGCTTAACTATACATGCCGGCAAATCAGCAGGAGTTTACACGATTGATTCAGGAAAACCGGGGAATAATCTTCAAGGTAATCAGATTGTATGTGAATGATTACGAAGAAGAGAAAGACCTCTACCAGGAAATCCTCTTTCAATCATGGAAATCGTATGAAAGATTTAACGGTTTATCAAAATTTTCTACCTGGCTCTACCGCGTGAGTTTAAATACGGTGCTAACTTATACACGCAATGCGCGCAATAAAGTATATGAGGACATTGAGCATGCGAATTTAAGTGTAGATGAGCGCAGTAAAACAGATGAAGCAGAAGCATTGTATGTGGCCATCAGGCAGCTCAATGAAATTGACCGCATGATTATTACACTACACCTTGACGGATATGAGAATGAAGAAATTGCAGAGATTACAGGGCTCACTAAAAATAATGTTGCAGTGAAAATGCATCGCACCAAAGATTTATTGATTAAAAAACTTAAAGCGGCATAGCAATGGAATTACATGATGCATGGAAAAAGCTGGAAGCTGAAAAGCTGAGTAAGCCGCTGGATGCCCGCTTCGATTTCAAAAAAACTTCGAAACATCCGGTAAACAAGCTCATCAGAAATTTTAAAATCACTTTAGGATTTTCTGTTCTTTTTGAGTTAATGTTTATCTATTTGCTTTTTGTGTTTACACAGCCGCTGGTGCAATTCTTTACCGGAATCATGATTATAGTTTATGTTTTTTTTATTGTGGTAAACTATAAAGTGTTAAAAAATTTAGAACGCACATCTCAAATGGATGGCGACTTAAAAGGTACACTACATCAGATTTACGATAATGTAAATGCCTCTTTAAAATTTCAGCGTAAAGCAGCCTTAATTATCTATCCATTTGCCGTAACGGCCGGCTTTTTAATGGGCCTTTCGGAAGAAAAAGACGCTGTTGAGATGATGCAAAAGAGTTCAGTCATCATTTCCTTGCTTATTGCTATTGTGGTGCTAACGCCTCTTAGCTATTTATTGGCCGTGTGGATGGAAAAAGTGAGTTACGGAAAATGCCTCAAACAATTGCAAGAGCTCATCAAGGAATTTGATAAGGAAGAAAGCGAAAATCCTGATATTGCAGGGTGAAAAAAGTTAAGTTAGAAGAGCTGGGCCGCATCAGTGTAGATGAATTTAAAGTGGTCCCTAAAATTCCGCTTTGTATTTTATTAGATAATGTGCGCAGCCTGCACAATGTGGGCTCGGCTTTCCGCACGGCAGATGCCTTCAGGGTAGAGAAAATATTTTTATGCGGCATTACCGGTAAACCCCCGCACCGCGAAATTCAGAAAACCGCATTGGGCGCAACAGAATCTGTAGATTGGGAATATGCTGAAAGTGCTGTCAATACGATTCAGCAACTCAAGTTAAATGGATATACCATTATAGTCATTGAGCAAACTACCGAAAGCATATCGCTCGATACCCATAATCCCACAAGAGCAGAAAAAATTTGTCTTGTTTTTGGCAACGAAGTGGAGGGCATCAGCGAAGAAGTGATTGCCCTGGCGGATAAGGCCATTGAAATTCCGCAGGGTGGTACCAAGCATTCTTTAAACGTGGCAGTTTGTATGGGCATAGTATTGTGGGAATTCTTTCAGAAACTGAAAGATAAAGCCTAACTTCAATGCGATAATTTTCTTGTTGAAATCAAAATCTGCATACCATGAAAAGAACAGCCAAAGCCATATGGAAAGGCCCCGGACCAAGCGGTTCGGGTGAATTGTTTACACAAAGCGGTGTATTTAAGGCACAGCCCTACTCAGCTAAACTTCGTTTTGAAAATGAAGAGGGCACACTGGGAACCAATCCAGAAGAACTGATTGCGGCAGCACATGCCGGATGTTTTTCTATGGCCCTGAGTTTTCAGTTAACCAATGCGGGCTTTACGGCTGATGAAATCAATACTGATGCCGCACTTAGCATGGAGAAAGAAGAGAAAGGTTGGACGATCACAAGAATTGATTTAAAGCTTAATGCCAAAGTGCGGGGTATTAGCAACGAAAAATTTCAGGAACTGGCTGATGCTGCCAAACAAGGATGTCCGGTTTCGCGGGTACTTAATTGTGAGATTTCTTTAAATGCTACATTAGCGAATTAATAATGGATGTAGAATTAAGTTCGTGTTTTAAGCTGGCAGTTACCAGTAAACAGTTCTGACGCTTACGGTTAGCATGCTGACTGTATTGTCAACATTAATCGAATGACATGGGACTGCCAACTGCTCCCGAAAACTTTCGGGACCACTTACTGCCAACTTTGTATTGAAACCGAACTAAATGGCTAAACGATTAATATTATCTATTCGATTGCATTCAACAGGTGTCAATTCCATGATAAATTGACACCTTTGCATTTATTTTATCGCCTTGAATACCGACAGATATACCCAGCGCGGAGTTTCCGCAAGTAAAGAAGATGTACACCGGGCCATTAGTAAACTGGATAAGGGCCTGTACCCAAAAGCCTTTTGCAAAATTGTTGAAGATTACCTGGGCCAGGACCCGGCATATTGCACCGTAATGCATGCCGATGGTGCGGGCACCAAATCATCACTAGCTTATATCTACTGGAAAGAAACTGCCGACCTTTCTGTTTGGAAGGGTATCGCGCAAGATGCCATCATCATGAACATAGATGATTTGCTTTGTGTGGGGGCAACAGATAATATTTTATTGTCATCAACCATTGGCAGAAATAAAAACCTGATTCCGGGTGAGCTGATTTCCACCATCATCAATGGAACGGAAGAAGTACTGGAGATGCTGCGCCAATATGGTTTGAATATCATCAGTACCGGTGGAGAAACAGCAGATGTGGGCGACCTGGTGAGAACAATTATTGTTGATAGCACCGTGGTGGCCAGAATGAAACGTGCCGATGTGATTGATAACAGTAAGATTCAGGCCGGAGATGTTATTGTGGGATTGGCCTCTTACGGAAAAGCCACTTACGAAAGGGAGTACAATGGAGGTATGGGCAGCAACGGGCTCACTTCAGCAAGACATGATGTTTTTGCTAAAGAATATGCAAGCAAGTATCCTGAATCTTATGATAAAGATGTTCCTGCAGAATTGGTGTACAGTGGCAAATACAGAGTAACTGATTCCATTGCAGGGGCCGAATTGAATGTGGGCAAACTTGTGTTATCACCAACGCGCACCTATGCACCTATCATGATAGAAGTTTTTAAAAATCTTCGTCAGCATATACATGGTATGGTGCATTGCAGTGGTGGCGCGCAAACCAAGGTGCTGCACTTTGTTGATAAGCTGCATGTGATTAAAGATAACTTATTTGACGTACCACCTTTGTTCAAACTCATTCATGAATGTTCAGGTACTGATATGAAAGAAATGTATAAGGTGTTTAATATGGGGCATCGCATGGAGATTTACATCAATGAAAAATACGCTGAGCAAATCATCAGTATCTCAAAAAGTTTTGGTGTAGATGCGCAAATTGTAGGCAGGGTAGAAGTCGCTGCAGAAAAGAAATTAAGCCTAAGCACTCCGGCCGGAGTTTTTACTTATAGCTGATCATTCAAATTTATTCTTCTTCTGATTCTTCCTCTTGTGGTTTACGAGGAATGATTACTGACATCACAATTGAAAGCACAAGGGTGGTTATGATGATGGTGAACGAAAGTGAAACGGGGACATGGACAGAAAAAATCTCCAGCAACATTTTTGCGCCAATAAAAATCAAAATCATCGACAAACCTTTTTGCAGCAAGTAGAAGCGATCGATAATTCCGGCTAACAAAAAGAATTTTGCACGTAAACCTAAGACAGCAAAAATGTTTGAGGTATAAATCAAAAATTCGTTGGTTGTAATGGCAAATGCCGCAGGGATTGAGTCTACTGCGAAAATCAAATCGGTAGTTTCAATTAAAATAATAACCAGAAACAAGGGAGTGAACATGAGCTTTCCATGTTCAAATAAAACAAACCTGCCCCCGGTATCGCCTTTTGCTATCGGCAAATATTTTCTTGAAAATTTAAGAATCGGATTTTTCTCAGGCTCAATCTGATCGCTACCATCTTCAAAATAAATTTTGATACCAGAGTAAACCAGGAATACACCAAAGATGTAGAGTATCCAATGGAACTTGGCAATTAACATGGCGCCAACAAAAATGAAAATAGCCCTGAAAACTATTGCGCCTAAAATGCCCCAGAAGAGCACATTGTGATAGTACTCTTCTTTTACTGAGAAGTATTTTAGAATGATCAGTATTACAAATATGTTGTCGACCGAAAGCGCATATTCTGTGAGATAGGCCGAGTAGAAAAGTAAAGCATTTTCTGATCCCTCTTGCCGGTAAATTAAAAGTCCGAAGGCAACTGAAATTACAACCCAGAATATAGACTGGTACAGAGCAGATTTGGTACTTATTTTATGAGCCTTTCTGTTGAAAATTCCCAGGTCAATGGCCAGGAAAAGAATAATGATGAGTGAAAACAGCCCAAATAGCAGCGTCTCTTGTTCGTTATCAAAAAGTGTGATTAAAAACATATATAGACAGGCATTAAAAAATCCGGGCTTTCAGGGGATCAAGTAAGAGAAAAACTGCCATTCATGAAACAAATTCGATCAGAGAATCTCAAAGCTACGAAAATATTTTACTCGCAAAAATTTGATAGAGAAATGCTTCAATCGGTTGAATTACCCAAATGGCATTAGCCACACTTGTGGCAAATTCCCTGAATGAGGAGGCTCATCTCCTGCACTTCATAACCTTTGGGAAGCGCAATACCCGGAATACTTACATCTTCCAGGCAGTTCGTTTGCCCGCATTTTTGGCATTTAAAGTGCACATGGTCATGCTGGTGTTGGTTGTGGCTGCAAGGCTCGTTGCACAAAGCATATTTCAAGGTACCGCTGTCGTCAAGTACTTTATGGATAAGCCCCACGTCCAGAAATGATTTTAATGTGCGGTAAACGGTTACACGATCGGCATCCGGACCCAGCCCTTTTTCCAGGTCGGCATGCGACAGGGCAAAATTGGCGCCCAGAAATAAACTCAGAATTGAGGAGCGGCTAGGGGTTACCCGCAGGTTGAACTCTTTCAATAATTGCTTACCGGCTGCCTCCATGCAATCTAATTTTGTTGATACTGCAATTTTAACAATTTAGTATAAATACCCCCTGGCAAAGCAGATAGTTCATCGTGCGAACCACTTTCTGCAATTCTTCCGCCTTTAAGCACATAGATTTTATCGGCCTTTCTGATGGTTGAAAGGCGATGTGCAATCATAATGCTGGTACGATTTTGCATCAATTCTTCAAGCGCCAATTGTACCAGTTGTTCTGATTCAGCGTCCAGCGAGCTGGTGGCTTCATCCAGAATTAGAATAGCCGGATTTTTCAGCAGTGCTCGTGCGATGGCGATACGCTGGCGTTGTCCTCCTGAAAGTTTTATCCCCCGCTCACCAATGGTTGTTTCCATGCCTTCCGGAAAGCGTTCAATAAATTCCATTGCATGGGCCTTCATGGCAGCTTGTCTTATTTCTTCATCGCTTGCCCCAGGTTTTCCATAAGCAATGT
>DAOLDI010000064.1:0-8570 GCA_035327445.1 Cyclobacteriaceae bacterium
GTTGTGGTGTGCCATAGGCTGCTGTACTAACCAGCGATTGCACTTCAATCAACAGTGGTCTGTTACCTTCTATGGTTGCTCCAATGCTGATGCCACTGATTTTTTCGTCTTTTTGCGAGATTAGAATTTCTGATGGATTGCTCACTTCGCGCAAGCCACTACCCAGCATTTCGTAAATACCAATTTCTGATGTTGAGCCAAAGCGATTTTTTGTTGTGCGTAAAATGCGGTAAGCCAAATGTCGGTCTCCTTCAAACTGTAAGACCGTATCAACCATGTGCTCCAAAACTTTTGGACCGGCCAGGCTGCCATCTTTAGTGATGTGCCCGATGAGGAACACGGGTGTATCTGTTTCTTTGGCAAACTTCATGAGTTCAGCTGCACACTGTCGTACTTGTGAAATACTACCCGGGGCAGCATCCAGCAATGGAGAGTGAAGTGTTTGAATAGAATCTACAATAACAAATTCAGGGCTTAGTTCCTGTACTTGAAGAAAGATGTTTTTTGTATTGGTTTCGTTCAAGATGAAGCATGAAGTTGTGTTCACATGCTTAATGTTTCCATTCAATCTGTCGGCCCGCATTTTAATTTGCTGCTCACTTTCTTCACCAGATATATACAATACCTTTTTGTCTTTTAACTGCACCGCCACCTGCAGCATGAGTGTAGATTTTCCTATGCCTGGCTCTCCGCCAATCAAGACGAGTGAACCGGGCACAACACCTCCGCCTAAAACACGATTTAATTCATGGTCGGCAGCGCTGATTCTGTAATCTTTACCCGGCTGTATATCATGCAAAGGTTTTGCCTGCGCCACACGACTTGCCCCGCTTTGCTTCCAGGTGTTCTTTTCAGGCGATTTCTCTACTACTTCTTCAACAAAAGTATTCCAGGCCTCACAAGAGGGGCATTTGCCCAGCCACTTGGCCGATTCATAACCGCAGCTTTGGCAGAAGAATATGGATTTGGTTTTTGCCATGAAATGAAATTCTTTTCAAAAATGAAATAATAATTCATGACTAATAAATTTTTCATTAATAAAAAAATCACTACTTTTCTAATAGTAAAAACCTAACCTAAACTTTATGCACATCAAGAAACTGGTCTTTACGGGCTTGCTTTTATCAAGCCTGTTGAGCGCATCGTATAGTCAAAAGTCTCCATTAAAATTCGGGGATATTGCAATTGAAGATCTGCAAATGATAAGTTATGAAAACGACACTTCTGCAGCTGCAGTTATACTTTTAGACTATGGTTATGCCTACGTTACATTTAATCCTGGAATTTCTTTTCTTACTTATGAGCGACATGTAAGAATTAAAATTCTAAAAAAGGAAGGATTTAAATGGGCTGATGCTGCAATTCAATTATATCATTCCGGAAGTTCAAAAGAGACAACCTCAAAAATTAGGGCGGTCACGTATAACTATGAAAATGGTAAAGTAGTAGAATCAAAATTGGGGAATGACGGAATTTTTACTGAGAAATTTAACAGAAACAATAACCTGCAAAAATTCACCCTTCCCAATGTCAAAGAAGGCTCTATAATTGAATATAGTTATAGTGTAAGGTCCGACTTTATTGCAAATTTTCCGAATTGGCAATTTCAATATTCAATACCTGTTAAACACAGTGAATATTGGGCGGCTATACCTGACTTTTTTGTGATGGAAAAATATATGCAAGGATATCTGTCTGCGCAGTATAAAGTTGTAGATAAACCAAAGGGTAATTATAATGATAAACTGCATCACTGGATTGTTCGTGATGCGCCTGCTTTTAAAGCAGAGCCATATATGACAAGCGAGAAAGATTATATATCAAAAATAAATTTTGCGCTTGCCTATATCAACATACCAGGTCAACCCAACAAAGAGATTATGGGATCATGGAAGAAATTAAATGATGATTTACTGGAGGCAGAAACTTTTGGGGCGGTTATTTCAAAATCAAATTATTTACAAAAGACAGTTGATGGGCTTGTGACTGACATTACTGATCCAATGGAAAAAGCCAGCGTAATTTACGATTATGTGAGGAGAAATATTTTATGGGATGGTCAAAATGATTTCCTGGCAGATAGTCCAAAGGATATACTTGATAAGAAAAAAGGAACTACTGGGGATATTAATATTACGCTTGCAGCTATGCTTAAAAAGGCGGGATTAGATATTGATATGGTACTTATTAGTACTCGGGATCATGGTTTTGTTCGAAAAGCATATCCCATGACCAAGCAGTTCAATTATGTTGTTTGTCTTGCCAGAATTGATGGACAAAATTACTTTCTTGATGCAACTGAAAGACAAATTCCTATAGGTATTTTACCAGAGCGATGTTTAAATGGACAAGGCCTGGTAATTTCAAGAAGTCATCACGGATGGATTGATTTGGAAACAAAAATGAAATCCAGAACAACAGTACAAGCAGATCTGGCTATGGACAAATCAGGTGAGTTAAGTGGAAATATTACCTATTTAAGAGACGGCTATGATGCTGCAAATATGCGTAGAGTTTATTACGCCAAAGGAGAACAAGATTATGTTAAAGATTCATTTACTAATAGAGTTAATTGGAGTATAGCAAACTCAAGCTTCGAAAATATTGAATTAATCGGTCAGACTGTTAATGAGACTCATGAGCTTAGTATTATTGATCACGCAATTGTTGCAGGAAATATGATATACATTTCACCTTTCATAACAGATAGAATTGAGAGAAACCCATTTAACCTTGAAAAGCGTGAATACCCTGTTGATTATGGGTCTTTAAGAGAACGTATCTATACCGTCAATCTGACTATACCAGAAGGTTATGAAATTGATGAGTTGCCTCAAACGAAAATATTCGCATTACCCGGTAATGCCGCTAAATATACATATAGCGTTAATGTAAATGGCAATAAAGTAAATATCACTAGCATATTACAGATCAATAAAAGCATCTTTTTACAAGATGAATATTCAAGGCTCAGAGATTTTTATGGGCAAGTAGTTGCGAAGCAAGCTGAACAAATAGTTTTAAAGAATAAATAGTATGCGTTTATTTCTCTTATGCATTATTTCAGTAATTTATACTGAGCATGTAGCTAAAGATTCTCCTAAGTATCCTATATCAGAAATTCCAAAAGAATTAATGCAGGGCGCACCTGTTGTAATTAGAGAAAACACAAGATCATTCACCATACATTCCAGGAATAAAGCCACACTCTCAGTAGTTTTTGCAGCAACAATATTTA
The DNA here is from genome assembly GCA_035327445.1 of Cyclobacteriaceae bacterium. Classification (GTDB taxonomy): domain Bacteria; phylum Bacteroidota; class Bacteroidia; order Cytophagales; family Cyclobacteriaceae; genus DAOLDI01. The sequence continues at coordinate 3,239 of DAOLDI010000064.1, forward strand.
ATGCAAAAGGAAAAGATTATGCAGATCAGATTATTGGATATGATAAGCTTACCAAGATTAACAACTTTGCCGGAAGTTCATATGATATTTTTGGTAAAGTAATTAAGAAACTTAAGAGCAGTGAAATTTACGATCAGAGTTCATTTGATGGTTTTAGTTTATTCAGCGATAATCGGCTAAAGGCAGCAAGCTTAGCACATTCAACTTACCCTTATACGGTTGAGTATGTTTATGAAATTGAGTATAAGTATTTGTTCATGATTCCAACTGCCTGGGTTGTACCCGAGGTGAGTGTTCCAGTACAAAACTTTTCTTATACATTGACCTATCCAAAAGATATAAAACCGAGATATAAGACTTTCCATATAACCGAGGAACCCGTGATAAAAGCAGAGGGTGATAGTAAGGAATCTGTTACTTGGAAATTAAGCAACATTGAAGCAATAAAAATTGAACCAGCAAGCTATGCTGTTAATCAGATTTTTCCTCGAATTATTGCAGCACCCTCCAAATTTGAATACGACAGTTTTGTAGGCGAGATGGATAGTTGGCAAAAATTTGGCAACTGGATAAGAATGCTTAATAATGGAAGGGGAAATTTATCTCAGGAAACTATAAAAAAGGTAAATGACCTGGTTTCTCCTTTTAATACCACAGAAGAAAAAGTGGCAGCACTTTATAAGTATTTGCAAAGCACCACACGTTATGTTAGTATTCAGTTAGGCATAGGCGGCTTTCAGCCATTCGAAGCTTCAACAGTTGAGAAAAATGGTTATGGTGATTGTAAAGCTTTATCAAATTACATGATTTCACTATTAGATGCCGCTGGCATTAAGTCATATTACACATTGATCAATGCCGGAGAAAATGCAACACATATTGACGAGGCATTTCCAAGTTCACAGTTTAATCATGTAATTGTTGCTGTCCCCAACGTTGTTGATACACTATGGCTTGAATGTACAAGTCAAACAAATCCATTTGGATATTTAGGTAGTTTCACTGGAAACAGAAAAGCTTTAATGATAACAGAAGAGGGGGCAACAATTGTGAATACAACAAGGTATAGTGGTCATGAAAATAAGCAAATCAGAATTGCGCATGTAACACTAAAAGATAATGGAGATGCAACAGCAAATGTAAAGACTAAATATCAGGGCTTATTGTATGAAACAGGTGGTTTAAATTTTGTTGCTAATTCATCTGCAAATGATCAAAAGGAATGGTTACATAAGAGCATTTCAATTCCAGTTTACGATATTCAGAAATATTCATTTACTGATAATAAAAAAAGACTTCCAGTTATTGCAGTTGATTTGGATTTGGATCTAAAAAAGTGGGCCAGTATTTCAGGTAAAAGAATATTTATTACTCCCAATCTAATGACCAAATCAAATTTTATTCCTGAAAAGAATGATAAGAGAAAATCGAACATTGTCATTACAAAACCATACACATTGATCGATACTATACGCTACTATATTCCAGAAACCATACACCCAGAACATTTACCCGAAAATATCAACCTTAAATCCCGGTTTGGAGAGTACAGTGTTAATTATATACCCGATCAAGGCAGTTTACTTTATATTAGAAAGTTACGTGTATTTAATGGCGAATATCAGCCTGAGACATACCAGGAATATTATGATTTCTTCAGAGAAATAAACAGACAGGATAATTCTAAGGTAGTCTTTCTAACAAAGACTTAAGTTTAGCTTTACTTAAAAGGTGAATTAGCTTCTTTAGCAAGCTGATTATACACCACCTTATCCATCCAACCCGGAAACCATTTGTTTAACAGAACAGTGACTTTTCCTTGCGTAGTAAGTATCAGAATTTTCTTGCGCTTAACAGTGGCTTTATAAATATGCTGTGCCACTTCTTCAGCCGACATCATGCTGTGCTCATCCCGTGGTGTATCGCCTTGCAAACTGCCATCTTTCAGCAGCGATTTCTTGCGGATATTGGTATTGGTAAAACCCGGACAAGCGGTAAGTACGTGTACCCCTTTTTTATGCATTTCTGAACGCAATACCTCCAGAAAGCCCTGCAAGGCAAATTTAGATGCGGAATAGCCGGTGCGTCCGGGCAAACCTCTATAGCCCGCAATGGAAGAGATTCCTATAATTGAGCCTTTGGTTTTAATGATTTCTGGCAGGCAATATTTGCTAGCGTAAAGCGGACCAAAGAAATTTATATCCATGGTCTTCCTGATCACCTTAATGTCTACCTCTTCAAACAAAGCTCGCATGGTAATGCCGGCATTGTTGATGAGCACATCTATTTTACCGTAAAGTCTTACAGCTTCATCTGCCATGCGCTTGTTGTCTTCCTCAAGACTTACGTCTGCTATAATACTGTTGATTTCAATACCTTTTGCGCTTAGTTGATTTACAGTATCATCAAGTGCTGATGCTGTGCGGCCGGTAATCAGAATCTTTGCGCCTTTTTTACCGAATTCTTCAGCAAGTGCTTTGCCTATGCCTGATGAACCGCCTGTAATGATGATAACTTTGTCTTTCATGCTGCTTTATGCGAAGCAAAAATAACAATACTTACTTATCTTGGTGATTCTGCACGTATTGAAATGTTTATTATTAAGTTAATTTCCAAATTACCGCTTTCATGGCTCTATGGCATAGCTGATTTCGCCAGCTTTATACTTTGTTACCTTGTTCCATACAGAAAAAAACTTGTACGGAGGAATCTGCAGAGAGCTTTTCCATATAAAGATCAAAAATATCTAAAGGCAGTTGAGAAGAAATTCTACAAGAATTTATGCGATTATGGCGTGGAAACTATTAAAGCCTATAGCATTTCAAAAGAAGAGCTAAGTAAGCGAGTGACATTCATTTTACCACAAGATGAAACTTTTGGCAAGCAAGCCATTATTGGTCTTGCTTCACATCAATTCAATTGGGAATGGCTCATGCTTGCCGGATGCATTCAGTTAGGTATGCCCATGGAATTTGTTTACCAACCTTTAAAGCAAAAATCAACTGATAGATTTATGAAACGATTGCGTTCACGTTTTGGGGGGCGTCCGGTAAAAAGAAATAAAGTGGCATCCGAAGCAATCCGAAGAAAAAATGAAGTAAGGATAATAGCGCTGGTAGCAGATCAGTTTCCGGGCAAGGCAAATGACAAGCGTTACTGGACACAATTCCTCGGCAGAGAGACTGCCTTCTATCAAGGTATTGATCAATTGGTAAGGTTAACGCAATATCCGGTTTATCATTTTGGCATCCGGAAAGTAAAACGTGGATACTATGAATGCCATATCAACAAAATTGCTTCGCCTCCATACAGCCCGTCTCAAAGTGTTTTGGATGCGTATATCAAAGCAACTGAACGCATGATAAAGCAAGAGCCGGAAGGCTGGCTTTGGTCACATAACAGGTGGAAAAAATCAAGGCAAAAGGCAGATGCTTAAGCAAGAATTTGCTCAATATCTTCGCGCGTTAAACTTTTTACAACGCTTTCTTCAGTTGTAATCAGACTTTCTGAAAGTTTTAATTTATGTTTTTGAAGAACAAGAATTTTTTCTTCTACAGTTTCTTTGGTGATAAACTTATAGGTAAAGACCCTGTTCTTTTGACCGATGCGATGCGCCCTGTCAATAGCCTGCGCTTCAACGGCCGGGTTCCACCAGGGGTCTAAGATGAATACATAATCAGCTTTAGTAAGGTTAAGACCCAAACCACCTGCTTTAATCGAAATCAAAAATATTTTTATTTCTGGATCTTTCTGAAATTTCTCAACCTGTTCTTTTCTGTCTATACTGCTGCCATCTAAATACGCATACGGAATTTTCCTGCTGTTAAGTTGCTTGCGGAAAAGATCAAGATGCTTTACAAACTGACTAAAAATTAAAACCTTGTGCCCTTCTAGCAAGGCATTATCCAACATATGTATCACATCCTCCATCTTACCTGAGTCGGAAGTATAACGCATATCAATTAAGGCTGGATGATTGGCGATTTGCCTCAATTTGGTGAGACCTTCCAGTATGGTAAATTTTGAATTGTTGAGACCTTGTTTATCAATCTGCTCCAAAATCAAATTGCGGTAGTGTGACTTAACTTCATCATAGCGCTTTTGTTGCTCGGTGGTCATGGTGCTGTAATGAATGTTCTCAACCTTATCCGGAAGTTCAGTAGCTACCTGCGATTTGTGTCTTCTTAAAATGAAGGGCTTAATTACTGCATGCAGTTTCTTGGTCTTACTCTCATCGGCTTTCTTTTCTATCGGTATCAGAAATTCTTGCTTAAAGAAAGATTGTGTGCCTATCAAACCCGGATTAATGAAACTCATTTGCGACCACAAATCCATAGTAGTGTTTTCAAGTGGTGTACCGGTAAGTATGAGTTTGTTTTTGCTTCTGAGTTTTTTTACTGCCTTCGCAATATTTGAAGTTGGATTTTTAATTACTTGTGATTCGTCCAGTAGGATATAATTGAAATAGAACTGACTGAGTAATTCTTCATCTAAGCGCACAATACCGTAAGAGGTAAGTACTATATCATATCGGCTGAAGCGGCTGATGTCTTTATTTCTATTTGTGCCGGTATAGTTAAGCACTTTGAGTTGTGGCGTAAACTTGGCTGCCTCCATTTCCCAGTTGTAAATGAGTGATGTAGGCATAATAATAAGACTGGTACCTGTATTTTCTTTTTCCTTTTCAGATTGCAATAAAGCCAATGCCTGCACGGTTTTACCAAGGCCCATGTCGTCAGCTAAACACCCACCTAATCTGTACTCGTTTAAAAATCTTAACCAATTGTAGCCTGCTTTTTGATATGGCCTTAACTCACCCACAAAATGCGCAGGAGCCGGATAATCTGTTATACCACTGAACTGTTGAAGTTTTTTCAGTTTATCGCTGATATAAACTTTTGCCAGGTGGCTTTCTTGTAATTCTTTTACCAGGTGTAAGTGGTGCTTGCGCAGTACAGGCTTGTCTTTATCGCCTTCGGTTTCACTTAAGGCAAAAAGATCATTGTATTTGGTTAACCATGATTCTGGTATAACCGCAATTTCACCGTTAGGAAGTTTAAACTCGACTTTCTTTTTCAGTATTAGTTTGCGAATCTCTTTAAACGAAACCTCAAATTCACCAAAGCGGATGCGCGCGTTAATATCGAACCAGTCAATACTTTCGCGAACTTCAAGTTCAAATACTGCTTTGCCAACAAAATATTTCTTATCATTATTTGCCGGCTGACTTACTTCAAAGCCTAAGTCGAGTAAGTGAATTCTGTTTTCGTTAAGCCAGGCAAAGGCCTGTGGTTTTGGCAATGCAACTCTGAAACTTTTTAAAGTTAAACCA
>DAOLDI010000065.1:0-8558 GCA_035327445.1 Cyclobacteriaceae bacterium
TAGCTACTTTATCATAATCAGTAACGCCCTTCGGAATTTTTGTTTCAGGATCTTCACCTCCTGAGACCTCAATCATCCTCCTCTTGTAATCCTCCATTTTAGCTAAGTAGCTTCTGGTAAGATCTCTAACCTGTTTGGCTTGTTCAGCTGCCTGGAGTACTTTTTCTGTTTTAGTTTCAGAAGCTGCCTTAAGAATATTATTCAAAACACTCGTATTCTTATCTTCCGTTTCTTTAACAAGTTCTTCAAGTGTGGCATTAATTACCAGGAATTTATCCAATACGGCTGTACTCACGTTGAGTGCCAAAAGGGCAGTCAACACCAGGTACATCATACCAATCATCTTTTGCCTGGGTGTTTCTTTACCTCCTGCCATAGTTTATGTATTTAAAGGATTTTTATTAAGAATTAATTAAGCCTGTCCCCCGCCTTTCATAGCAGTTAACATGCTACCATATACCTTATTAAGCGATGTAAGATTATCAGTAAGCTTACCCATTTCATTGGTGAACTTGGTGGTGTTTTCACCAACCTTTGTTAATCCTTGCATAGCACCTGTTAAGCTCTCGTAAAACTTATTCATATTCTTAACATGGGTGTCAGCATCTTTTAATTCCATCTCATATGTTGCATTTAACAACTGAAGATTTTTTGCTGCGCTTTTCAGTTGCTCATGATAGTCTTTAGCTGTTGATGAAGCTGAAGCCATGTCAGACATTGCCTTCATGGTTACATCATAAGACTTATTCATATCTGTTAAGGTCTTGGCGGCTGTTTTAACATTATTAGCATACTCATTAGTAGCAACTGCAGCATCAGCTAAATTAGACATCTTAGAGGCAGAAGTTGCCAGGTTTTGTAATCCTTTGCCAAGATTATCTAACAGGTTTTGGTCTACTTTGGCAGTTTTAAGCATATCATCCATCTTAACAAGTGGAGAATCTCCTGCTCCCTGACGGTTTGAAATACGCGGGGCAGCAGCAGGACCTTCAAAATCTTCAGAAAGCTCTGGATAAACCTTTGCCCAATCTGGGTCTTTGTGTGGAGGTTCAAAAGCGCTTAGGAAGAATATGATGGCTTCTGTTGTTAAACCAAGCATAAGCATTTCATTAGCACCTTCCAAATGAAGAATTTTAAACATCGCACCAGTAATTACCACCGCTGCACCAATCCCGTAAACTTTGGGCATGATGCTTTTGAAGAGTAGCTCGGTAAATCCGCCTTTCTTTTTTGCCATTGTAGTATAAGTTTAAGTTTTGCTAAACAAGTTTAAATATAAGTAGAGTTTTCAATTATTAAAATTCGCGACCTGATGATCTTCCAAGGTGAGTCATTGCACATCTGAATCCGATATAAGCCCTGGCAGAATCTCTAAATTCATAGGTGCGAGTTCCGGTTTCCAGATAGTATGCTACGTCTTTCCAAGAGCCCCCACGAATTACTTTTCTTGCTGGCTTGTTTGGATTGTATCTTGGATGTTCTGGATTTGTTTCAGGATCTATATACTGAGGGTTTAAATCCCATACTGTTGGCACTGAAGCCGCATAAAAATCATCCAAGCCCCCCTCTGAAACATTTCCTGCCATATCATAAAGGCCATAGTCGTTAGGAAAGAATTTCATTACCTCTGCCGTGTATGCATAACCATCATCGTAGAAGTTACCTCGGCCAGGTTTGAAGTTTGCCAAAAGGCAACCCTTAGAATTTCTGATGTATGGATTACCCCAAGGATATTTAGCTAAATCTCTACCCCCTCTGGCTGCATATTCCCATTCTGCTTCGTTTGGTAATCTGAAATCTGGCATTGGAAACTCACCCACACTTTTTCTGTAATCATTCCAATAGGCAGTTCTCCACTTAGAGAAAAATATAGCCGCATTCCAATTGATACCCACTACAGGGTAGTCATCATAACCCGGATGCCAATAGTAATAATCTTGTACCGGGTCACCCATATGATGGGCAAAATCTCTTACCCACACGGTAGAGTCCGGATAATATTTCCTTCTGAATTCATCAGGAGCAGGCGTATCAAAACCCTCTATAGACATCTGGTCCAGTAAGAAGAAGTTAGTGAATTGACGATACTCATTATTGGTAATTTCTGTATCGTCCATATAAAATGAACCGATAGTAATCTGCTTGTTAAAATTAATTTGAGTTGAAGCAGGGTCTTCGTCAGCCTGGCCCATGTGGAACGTTCCGGCAGGTATTGGAACCATACCAAATGGTTTGGTCATTACCCATCCTTCTCTTCCGGGTACACCCACTAACTCGCCTCTATCACTGCGCCCTCCCCCACCTAACAGACCACAACCCGTTATAAAAACTGCAGCTAAGAGCAACAATGCTACATTAAAGCCTCTAAAAATCATTGGTTTATTCATATCCAAAAATTATCAATAATTGTCAAAACTCAATCAAGTGGGAAAGAAACCGCTTCCCCATCTTCTTAAAAATGCATCACAAATTCACTAAAATCTACTAAAAAGCAAAATAATTTTGCTTTTAGTGCCTAAATCTGGGCGTTCGAATAACTTTTTTTCCGACTTCCGGACTTACAGGCAATTCATAAGTTAACATAAACTCATGAGAAGTTGGCTGTTTTGCGTTCTGCCCTTTAATTATATAATCAAAGCCATACCCAAACTTAAGGGACTTGTCTTTTAGTAAACTATAGCCTAATAAAATGATGGCTGCATCTGACTGCCTAAACGACAAACCTCCCCACATAGTATCTTTGTAAAAAGCAACTACGCCTAAGTCGAAAGAATAAGTATTCAAATCCGACTTAATTATTGCACTTGGCATAAGGGTGATATCGAAATTCAAATCATAATAATACCCCCCTGTTATGACCATATGGCTTTGTAAGGCATTTCTTGAGTCGGCCACACCAAAGTCAAACTCGGCTTTGGTGATGAGATTAAAAGAAATGCCTCCATAGAATTTTTCGTGCTTTAGAAATACCCCGGCAGCAAGGTCGGGTCTTATCTGCGATTCTCTTCCATTTTTATTCACAATAAGCGGGTCATCAGGGTTGATTGCCCTGTATTGGTCATAATTTAGCGATTGAGAAAATATTCCTGCCCTAAGACCGAAACTAAGCTTCATGTCTTTGAGCGGATAGTGATAAGCATAGGCTGCCTGAATTTCAAGGTTATTCTGAGGCCCCAGATTATCATTAATAATGTATGCTCCAAAACCACTGTTAAGCTTATAGATAGGCGTTGTCATGCTTAAAAGTTGGGTGGTTGGGGCTCCCCCATCACCAAAAGATGATTGATAACCAAGCCATTGGCTTCTGTGCAGTGCCGTTAACTTGGTCTGGCCTTCAACTCCTGCAAAAGCAGGATTAAGGAAAAAGTTATTGAACATGAATTGGGAAAACTGCGGATCTTGTTGAGCTAACAAACTTTTCCCGATTATCAATAATACTATTATGAATGAAAGTTTTTTCATCTGATCATCCTGAAGCAGAGGTTAAAGATAAAGTAAATTAATTAACACTTTCAATACTTAAGGCTGAATCTAAATAAATCAGATGATTACAAAAAATTCTGAACCTCTATTTAATATTATTAGCCCGCTTAATATAGAGCTCCAAAGCCCCTGTCATAGATGGAGCATTAGGCAGTGGAGCTTCAACGTCTAAAAACAAACCTGCATCACGTACCGCTTTTGCGGTAGTTGGTCCAAAGGCGGCTATACGGGTATTATTCTGTTTGAATTCAGGGAAATTGACAAACAGTGAATTAATTCCTGATGGACTAAAGAATGCAATGATATCGTAATAAACATCATCCAGATCAGATAAGTCGCTGGCTACTGTTCGATACATAATTGCCTCTGTGAAGGTATAACCATTCTTTCTGAGGAACTCAGGAATGTCTTCTTTGCGAATATCTGAGCAAGGATACAAGTACTTTTCGTTACGATGTTTCTTAAGTATCTCAATAAGATCTTTGGGGGTTTTTAAACCGCTGAATATTTTTCTCTTTCTGATGACAATATATTTCTGCAGGTAGTTGGCTGTCTGTTCTGAAATACAGAAATATTTCATGTCTGCGGGCATCTCAATCTTGAGTTCTTTGCAGATATCGAAGAAATGATCTACTGCATTTCTGCTGGTGAAAATAATTGCAGTGTGTTCCAGTATTTCAATTTTTTGTTTTCTAAAGTCCTTCAAAGGCATTGGCTCAACCTGAATAAAAGGACGGAAGTCAATTTTTAAATCATACTTCTCGGCAAGCTTAAGATAAGGTGAGTTTTCGTCTGTTGGTTGGGGCTGCGAAACAAGTATACTTTTTACTTTTCGCAGTCTTTCTTTTGGGTATTCGCTCATATCAACTCAACGGCCCTGTGGCTAAAAATAAAAAACCTTAATTATCAATAAAAAAGGGATAATTTCTGAGGCACAAAGGTATGAAAATAAATACGAAATACGGAATTCGCCTCTGCTGATTAATTTTAGAAAAAGAAGAACTAGCCAAGCCCCAAAGGATATATTTAAGAATAGAGTAATGGGCAAATAAATCCACTCGATATTGTCAATAGAAAATGTTAATAAGAATAAAATACTTAAAGCCAGGCCCGTCACTAAAATGGAAAGCCGTATGAAATTAAAATAATGTATCGAAAGGAAATTTCTGAGATCGAATAAAGAAGTAAGCATAAACAAAACAAAAAGTTTAAGCACCAGCAAACTATAAATTACCATTGCTACTAAGGCCCAGGTAAGCACCATTTCAGTAAAGGTATCGGTACCAAAGTACCTGGCCGGTGAAAAGATTTGCGGATTACCAGAAAATGAAATAAAAATAAACAAGGCAACAACCATTGAGAAAAGTGCATACATAAGCAGATGCAATGGCGATGTTAATTTTAAACTTTGCGTGCTCTCTTCTCTATCTCGAACAGTAAACACTTTCAATACATTAAAATAATCTATTACAAGTTTGGGGTTTGTAGCAAACAGACTAGCGAAAAATATAAGCACCAATAAAAAAGATATAATGAAAAAATCTTCCGAAGATTCTCTTTTGCGTTCAACCTGCCAATTGTAAATATCTTCTTCATCCCCGACTTGCTTCTTTTTCAGTATTCTAAGAGATACCTCTCTTGCCGAAAGATTGCGATGGTATAGGGTGATGAGGGCAAATTCTTTACCCCACACTTTTCTCAAACTATCAATGGCATATATCTGATTCTCTTCAAGTTGCTGGTGCTGAAACAGATTATCTGCAAAAATGGCTGTGTTTTGTTTGGCGCTAATCTCCAGGTATCTGCCACTATAATACTTCAGATTTATAAACAGATGCTGTGCATTACTTTTAATCTGCTTTTGATATGGAATAAACAATTCTTGTGATTGCTGATAAACATAAATTTGATTGCTAAGGTCTTGTTGTACTTCCCAACTATCAGTTGCCCAAAGGATGTTTGCCTTTAGCACTATGCCTATCATGAGCAGATAAAAGGAAAAGTAAGAGGCCTTCATATAAATCAAACCCAAAAGTATTTGAAAGATGCTAATAAAGAAATGTTTTGTTGTTGAGTAATCTTTCAATTACCATATAATAAATATCCTTCTTGTACAGGTTATTTATCTAAATTTCGGGCAAACATTGATGGCGTGGCGGGCATTTACATACACATTCCATTTTGTAAGCAGGCTTGTCACTATTGTGACTTCCATTTTTCTACTAATCTTAGTCGCAGAGATGAGCTTTGCGATGCGATTGAAAAGGAAATTGCCTTGAGAAAAAATTATCTTAAAGATAACTTAATCTCTACCATTTACTTTGGGGGTGGAACACCTTCATTATTGGAAGTCCGACAAATTGAAAGCATCTTAAACCGCATTAAAGAATATTTTACCGTTGAATCTGGTGCCGAAATTACGCTTGAAGCAAACCCCGATGATTTGAGTGAACAAAAACTAAGCAGTCTTAAAACCATAGGCATTAACCGACTTAGCATAGGCATTCAAAGTTTTGATGATGAGATTCTAAAGCTCCTCAACCGTGCACATAATGTTGATATGGCCATAAAATCTGTATTGAATGCCAAAAGTTCTGGCATCAGGAACATCAGCATAGATCTCATCTATGCTATTCCTGGCTTATCAGATTTAGCATGGATTCATAATATTGAAAAAGCCATTAGTCTTCAACCAACACATATATCTTGTTATGCACTAACTATAGAAGAGAAAACAGTATTTGGTAACTGGTACAAAAAGGGTAAACTGAATAAAGTTGCTGATGAAAATGAAGCGAGACAGTTAGAACTCCTCATCACTTTACTTCATAAAGCAGGCTACCTGCTCTATGAGGTCTCTAATTTTTGTTTGCCCGGATATGAGTCTAAGCACAACTCGTCTTATTGGAAACAAACTCATTACCTTGGGCTTGGTCCTGCTGCGCACTCCTACAATAGCATAAGCCGGCAATTTAATGTTGCCAACAATCATAAATATATTGCAGAAATTAATGCTGGCATTATTCCGGCAAGTATTGAAACGCTAACAACTGCAGATAAAATTAACGAATACCTCTTAACAAGTTTACGCACACAATGGGGTTGTAATCTAATTGAATTAAAAAGTTTATATGATTATGATATTATGCAAAAGCAAGCAGCATATATAAGTAGTCTTTTAAGCGAAGGTTTTGCTGATATCAAACAAGAACATCTTGTATTAACAACAAAAGGTTTATTACTTGCTGATAAAATTGCATCTGATTTATTCGTGGCATGATCACTTCTTTTAATCATAACAATCTAAACTATAAGGCAGATCTTAAACAGCCTATAGATATTTCTATTCCCCTGCAAGAAGGAGACAACAATCCAAACTGTTATGGGGCCAAGCCTGTTGTGTTTGAAACAATTAAAGACGGCAATTTTATAGGAAGTGTAGCTGCAGGTGGAAGTGTAAATTATCAGCGAATTATGATTACTCCGCACGGCAACGGTACACACACTGAATGTATAGGTCATATTACTGCCAAAGGCGAAACCATAAATCAATCTCTTAAAGCCTTTCACTTTTTCGCCAAACTAATCAGCATAACGCCAGAAAAAAAAGAAGATGACATGGTGATTACCCTTGAACAAATTGAAGATCGATTAAAAAATAATGAAGCTGAAGCACTTGTTATCAGAACACAGCCTAATACAAGTGATAAGCAATTAAAAAAATATTCAGGAACTAACCCGCCCTATCTACAAGCAGATGCAACAGCCTATCTGCTCAAGTCAGGCATAAAACATTTACTGGTTGATTTGCCCAGTATTGATAAAGAAATTGACGGAGGTAAGCTTGCTGCCCATAAAGCATTTTGGGGCTTTCCGGATAAAGTACGAACCGATGCCAGCATTACTGAATTGATTTACGTACCCAATGAAGTTGCTGATGGTTACTACCTGCTCAATATACAGCTCTGTAGTCTTGAGGCTGATGCTGCCCCCTCTAAACCCGTACTATATAAATTACAGAATATCTGATTAACTTAGTGTTTATTGATTTATGTACACAAGCGAAGAAAAGAAGGCCCGCATGTTGTTAAAGTCTGTAATCTTCAGCTACCATGGCTTAGACGAGGAAGAAAAACAAGACTTGAAAGAAACAGCTGCAAAAATTGATGCTGAAGAAGAGCTTCAATGGGCTATGGATTTTATTGCACTGGATTATTTCACTGCATTCGATCGTGCCCGCCAACATCTTAACACCGTTATAGGCGATTACCCCAGAGAAAAAAGAACTGAGTTTATTGAAATGGTTTGGGAAGCCAACAACCTGAAAGGATACGTTACAGAAATGGAAGCTACCGCTATGCTTAAACTTGCCAAAGACTGGAATGTTGAAAACGAATTGATGGACATGGTGATTCAAAAGAAAACGAATTAGCAAGGCATCACCATAATTAATTTACCGCACTTCTTGCTCTGCTATTGTTCTGAAATTGGCCAAAGATGTAATGAGGTTGTTGCGAATAATTGGGTCTGACAACCACTTTGGAAATGAACTGTTGGGTGCCGTTCTGATAAAATACCTGAGAATCACTTTATCATTTGAAGTTTGCAGTATTTCCCAGCGACCGAGAATATCATCTAATCGCTTAATGCCCTGTATTTTTTCAAAATCTTTGTGCTCAATACTTTTAAAGTTAATGATGACAGCCTCTTGAGCATTATTATTTTGCTTTTCTACTTCATGCAATAAAACGCAGTCTTGATTGCTAAGTGGCCAGGGAATTGCATAGCGGTAGTAAGTAACCCAAGCTGAATCAAATTGATCAACTATAGAGCATTGGTCAACACTACTGTTCCAGCGAACAGCCAGGCTTTCATCTTTAATGATATTAACTACCTCGTCTATTTCTGCTTTCACCAGCAATTCTAATTTGACTTCGCGCAATAAGTTTTCCTCCTCATCCTTAAGCCATCTTTCATAATATGAAATGTCTTTATCGGTTTTAACTAACTTGAATGTATCATCGCTTAGATTATTTGCTGTAATAGCAAGATCAGTACTTTGCATGAAGCCAAAC
>DAOLDI010000066.1:0-8532 GCA_035327445.1 Cyclobacteriaceae bacterium
GCAGACTTAAGTCGAGTAAAATGTTTTCGAGATTAGTAACAAGTGCAATTACTGTAGGATTTGGCGGCTCGGTGGGTCTTGAAGCACCTATGGTAGTAACTGGTTCGGCCATAGGTTCTAACTTCGGCTCTTTTACTTTTCTCGATTATAAAAACAGAACCCTGCTGCTCAGTTGCGGTGCGGCTGCTGCTATTTCTGGCATATTTAACTCGCCTGTGGCCGGAGTAATATTTGCCATTGAAGTGCTCTTGGTTGACATTGCCATTTCAAGTTTTATTCCATTGCTCATCGCCTCCGTGGCTGGTTCATTAATCTCAACGATGCTGCTGGGAAAAGAAGTGCTGTTTTATTTTGAAATTCAGGATGAGGTTACTGCTCAAGACTTTCCGTACTTTTTACTCTTAGGTATATTGTGCGGTACACTTTCTGTTTACTTCATGAGATCGAGCTACAAAGTAGAGGCTCTCTTAATGAAAATTAAAAATGACTATGGTCGTTTACTCTTTGGCGGAATAAGCCTGGGAATTATCATCTTCCTTTTTCCACCTATCTATGGTGAAGGTTATCAAACCATCAAACAAGTTTTAGCCGGTGATACCCTCGAGGCATTGAACAACAGCTATTTCTATCAACAGAAAGACAACCCGGTTTTTCTGATTTTATTTTTTACCAGTTTACTGCTCATCAAACCTATAGCGGCTGCGCTAACGGTAGGCGCGGGGGGTAGTGGGGGTATTTTTGCTCCTTCACTTTTCACCGGAGGTTTAACCGGACTGGTGCTGGCCACTGTAATTAACCTAGTATGGCCCAATACAATAAGCGCCAGTAACTTAACCCTTGTAGGCATGTGTGGTGTAATGAGCGGTGTAATGCGCACCCCACTTACTGCCATTTTTATTATTGCTGAAATTACCAGTGGCTACGAACTCTTTTTGCCGCTCATGTTGGTTTCAGCCATTAGCTATTCTGTGAGTATGTTTTTCGAAAAACATTCTTTCTATACCAAAACACTCATTGAAGAGGGGCACTTATCAGAGAAGCAAAAAGACCAGGAAGTACTAGACCAGCTCGCTTTACACAAACTGCTTGAAACCGATTTATTAACCGTATCACCAGATTCTTCTTTAGAAGATATGGTGCCAGTTATCAGGCAATCGAAAAGAAATATTTTCCCGGTAGTTGAAACCGATGGTAGTTTCAGGGGTATTGTATTATTAGATGACATACGTGATATCATGTTTGATGCAGACAAGCGAAAAACAACTACCGTTTTGAGTGTAATGCAACAAGCGCCTGGCTATGTTGCTGTGAACGACAGCATGCGTAAGGCCATGAAAGTTTTTGAAGAAAGCGGTGCCTGGAACCTGCCCGTACTTGATGGAGACAGGTATGTAGGGTTTTTGTCGAAATCTACAATTTTTAACAGCTACAGGGCATTTTTAAAGCGCCAAGATAAAAGCCTGATTTCCTAAGGTTTAGCTTAAGTTTTTTGAAGCCCTACAAAGATTTCCACAATATTTTAATTCAAATATGGAGGCATATTTAATTGATATACAGTTATTTATGGCTTAACGGATCCTTAATGTGGATAAAACACTCAAAATGTGGATTAATTTTCTTCAAAAAATTAGGCTAAGTTTTTGATTAGAATTAAAGACGAAACTGCCTTAGCATCGTTTAATCATAATTATACCCTTTGATGTAAGGTTTTTTGCTCTTAACTGTTTTATATTTTTGATGTTATTATATCCTTTGATGAAAAAACTTAAGCTCATATTGCTCTTTCAGCTGGTTACTTTTGGAGTATATGCCCAAAAGATTGAGGTGGTGAAGTTTGGTCGTCTTCAACAGATCATTGAATCCAAAGAAGAAAAAATTCAGGTCATTAACTTCTGGGCTACCTGGTGCGCTCCCTGCGTTAAAGAGTTGCCCTATTTTGAGACTTTGAATGCCAGGGGAGACAAAGACATCAAGGTTTCTTTAATCAGCCTTGACTTTGCCGATAAGCTGGACAGGGTAAACAGTTTTGTTGAACGCAAGCAAATGAAGGCAGATGTATTGTTGCTTGATGAAATTGATTATAACTCCTGGATTGACCGGGTAGAAAAAAGCTGGTCGGGCGCTATTCCGGCAACATTAATCATTAATACTTCTACCGGTAAAAGAAAATTTATTGAGGGAGAACTGGAAGAAGGTGATCTTGAGAAACTAATTGCACAAATCAGATAATCAAAAAATAATAACAACATGAACAAATTACTTTTAGGATTAGTAGCGGTGTTTTTACTGGCAGCCAGCGCTCCGGTGAACAATGGGCTTGAAGTGGGAGATAAAGCACCTGACTTTAAGCTGAAAAATGTTGATGGTAAAATGGTTTCTATGGCCGATTATACCAGTGCTAAGGGCTTCATTGTAATCTTTGATTGCAATACTTGTCCTTATTCAAAGGCTTACAACGATCGCATCAAGGCTTTACATGCCAATTATGCAAGCAAAGGTTTTCCGTTGATACTAATTCAACCAAATGACCCTGTTAAGTCGCCTGGTGATTCCTATGAAGAAATGCAGAAGTATGCCAAAGAGAAAGGTTATAATTTCCCATACCTGATTGACGAAACACAAGAGACCACGCGTGCTTATGGTGCTACCAATACGCCTCATGTATTTGTGTTGAGCAAGCAGGGTGCCGATTTACGCGTGGCATATATTGGTGCTATAGATAATAATACCCAAAGCGCAGAGCGTGCAGATAAGAAGTATGTTGATGATGCGCTTAATGCTTTACTTGGCGGTAAAGATGTTCCTGTTAACAAAACTAAAGCTATTGGTTGCACCATTAAGTGGCGCAGCGTTTAACTAATATTTTGAAAAAATGAGCTGTCTCTAACACAAGAGACAGCTTTTTTATTTTAAGAGATATGTACTTAAGAATATTGTTTAGTTCTCTATTCATTTTTGTGTTGTTTGCATGCAATGAACAACCTGTTAGCAGCGATGCAGCTGCCATTACTGATCTGATTAATAGTGCCTATGTAGATGGCACACAAAACAGGGGAGACCTTAATTTGGTAAGAAAAGGATTTCATCCAGAGTTCAGCATGTTCAGGCAAATTGATGGCAAAATCATTAAAGTAAGTTTAGATGAATGGATAGCCGCAATCGAAAAAAGAATAGCAGAAAATCCTGAACCATTGAAAGAGCTTACAACAGGAAAGATAATCAGTATTGATATTACTGAAGAGTCGGCATTGGCTAAAGTTGAACTACATAAATCAGGTCAATTGATCTTCACCGATTATCTTGCTTTATACAAATTTAAAAACGAAGGCTGGAGAATTATCAGTAAAACTTATTACAAACACTAAACCTGTTTTGTTTCACTGATCATTTTGAGAATATCATCAAGATACTCTCTGGTATTAGCTAATCGGGGTACTTTGTGTTGTCCGCCAAGTTTACCTCTTTGTTTCATCCAATTATAAAACGTATTTACTTTAGCGCTGTGTACAATGGGTGCAAGCAGGGCCAGATCGTGCGAACGCTTGGCATCATAGTCAGAATTAATTTTGCGCAGCGTTTCATCCAATATGTGGGTAAAATCAGCGAGGCTTGATGGCTGCTGTTTAAATTCAATTATCCATTCATGTCCGCCCTTTTTACCCTGATCCAGATAAACCGGTCCTGCAGTAAAATTATCTATTACAGCGCCTGTCAAATCGCAGGCACGTGTTATGGCTTGCTCAGCATTTTCTACAATTACTTCTTCACCAAATGCATTGATAAAATGTTTGGTCCTGCCAGATATTTTAATTCTGTATGGATTCTTAGAAGTAAAGCGTACGGTATCACCAATATTATATCGCCACAAACCCGCATTGGTACTAATGAGCATCGCGTAGTTCTTACCTAACTCAATTTCACTTAAGGATAAAGCCCTTGGGTTTGGTTTATCAAGCTCTGAGGCTGGAACAAACTCATAAAAAATTCCATAATCTAACATCAACAACAACTCATCAGAATCTTTTTGATCCTGAATGCCAAAGAAGCCTTCGCTTGCATTGTATATTTCACAATACTTCATCTGATCTCCTGGAATGAGTTGCTTAAACAATGCCCGGTACGGATGAAAGGCAACCGCACCATGAAAGAAGGCTTCCAGGTTTGGCCATACCTCAAGTATGTGTGACTTATTTTTCAGTTCAATAATTTTTTGAAGCAATAAGATTGTCCAGGTGGGTACACCCGCCATGCTCGCAACATTTACATCCATGGTTGCCTGCGCCATCTTGTCAATCTTAGTCTCCCAATTATCCATCAAAGCAACATCCAGACTTGGCGTTCTGATGAACTGTGCCCAAAGCGGAAGGTTTTGCATTAACACCGCTGATACATCGCCATAGTATGAGCTTAAAGTTGGGTCATATTCATTTAATTGATGACTGCCGCCAACGGCCAGGCTCTTACCAGAAAAAAGTTTAGTATCAGGATAATTATTGGTAAAGATGGAAAGCATGTCTTTTCCAGCCTTGAAGTGGCAATCTTCTAATGATTCTTGCGATACCGGAATAAATTTGCTTCTGGCATTGGTTGTGCCTGATGATTTTGCAAACCACTTAACTTCTGACGGCCAGAGTACATTTTGCTCTCCGCGCATAAGGCGCTCTATGTATGGATAGAACTGTTCATAAGTGTGTATGGGTACATTACTGCGGTAGGCATCGTAATCTTTGATATCTTCAAAACCAAACTCTTTACCAAAATCAGTTCTTCTGGCATCATAAATCTGGCTGATCAACAATTCATGCTGAACTTCATGCGGGTATTTAATGAAAAGCTCAATCTGATGAATGCGCTTTTTCATTACCCAGTTAATAATGGAACTTAAAATCTGCATGAAATTGGCCGAAATGAGTTTTGTAACCTGTAAAAGTAACAGTCTTTTATAAATTCAGGAAATGAGCAGAGAAAGGAGCGGCTTAATGAGCTTTAATTACTCTTCATTGAAAATCTTTGACCTGCGTAATTCAAAATTCTGGCCCAGGTAAACTTTGCGCACTTGCGGATCGTTCGCCAGATCTTCTGAAGAGCCTGATTTAAACAATTTACCATCCACCATCAGGTAAGCGCGGTCGGTAATGGACAGCGTCTCATCTACGTTGTGATCAGTTATTAATATGCCTATGTTTTTCTTCTTAAGCTTTGCCACAATTCCTTGTATTTCTTCAACAGCAATCGGGTCTACACCTGCAAAGGGCTCATCCAGCAAAACAAATTTTGGGTCAACTGCTAATGCTCTTGCAATCTCTGTTCTTCTTCTCTCGCCACCCGATAATGACATGCCCATATTTTTTCTTACACGCGTTAGGCTGAACTCTTCCATTAATTGCTCGGCTTTTTCCTTCTGTGCTTTTTTGTTCAGGTTGCTGCGCATTTCTAGTACTGCAAGCAAATTTTCTTCTACCGATAGTTTTCGGAAAACGGATGCTTCTTGTGCCAGGTAACCTATTCCCAATTTTGCCCTTCGGTACATGGGCAAGCCTGTTATGTTTTCATCGTTCAGAAAAATCTCTCCTTCGTTGGGCTTAATCAATCCAACAATCATGTAAAAACTGGTGGTCTTCCCTGCTCCGTTTGGGCCAAGCAAACCCACAATCTCACCTTGTTCAACCCGCACGGATACATCGTTCACAACGGTTCTCTTCTTGTATTTTTTTACAAGGCCCTCTGCACGTAAAACCATTTTGCTCATGTGTACTTAATGTCTTTTAATCTTAGTTGAAGTGAACGCTCTCCGTTGAAATCATTTTCATCAATGCTATAAGCTATACTAAATTTTTTAGCATCCAATAGTTTCTGATAATGATCTGGCATATCAAAACCAATAACTGTAAATGAATTGGTATTGTCTTGTTGCGCTGCCGTAAACTTAATGTGTTTGTCTTTTAACAAACTTAAAGCATTAACAACATATACATTTTCAGATACAAATACAGGATTTAAATTTTCGGGCCCAAAGGGCGCCATTTGCTTAAGCACATTAAAAAACTTTGGTGTGATGGCATCAAATTCGAGGCCAAGATCAATTTGTATGGCTGGAGTTAGTTGCTCTTCTGTGATATTCTCTCTCACTACCTGCTCAAATCTTTGCCTGAAAGCTTCATACTTTGAAATATCCAAGGTTAGACCAGCAGCATATTTGTGCCCGCCAAATTTCTCCAGCAAATCACTGCAGCTCTCAATGGCCTTATACAAATCAAAACCACGCACACTTCTGGCAGAGCCTGTAAGTTTATTATTCGATTCAGTTAGTATTACTGTGGGGCGGTAATACTTTTCAATACATCTCGATGCAACTATACCTATAACACCTTTATGCCAGTCTTTCTTATACAACACAGTGCTGCGCGCCTCTTTCAAATAAGTGTCTTGCTCAATCATACTGATAGCTTCTTGCGTAATGCTTAGATCAAACTCTCTGCGCGTATCATTATTTACGTTGAGTGCAGCGGCCAAGGTTTCTGCCTCTTCATCTGTTTTACTCATGAGCAGATCTACCGCAGCGCTTGCATGTGCCACCCTGCCTGCTGCATTAATTCTTGGGCCTAGCCCAAACACAATAGCGTTTATATCTATTTCTCTTCTGAAACCCGCAAGTTCTATCAGCGCTTTTAAACCGGGCAATGGATTATTGTTGAGCTTCTCCAGCCCATACCAGGTTAGTACCCGATTCTCTCCTGTGATTGGAACTATATCTGCTGCAATACTTACGGCAACCAAATCGATATAAGCTTGCGGATCTGCTTCAGCTTTGTCATAATGCTGGTAAATAGCTTGTAATAGTTTATACCCTATACCACATCCTGAGAGTTCTTTGTAAGGGTATTCACAATCTTCTCTTTTTGGATCAAGTACGGCAACCGCCTCGGGTAAAATATCACCGGGGGTGTGGTGATCGCAAACGATAAAATCAATGCCCAACTGTTTGGCAAGTCTTATCATCTCAACCGATTTTATGCCGCAATCCAACGCAACAATCAGTGTAAAATTATTTTGCTTCGCCCAGCGTATGCCGGTTTCTGAAACACCATAACCTTCCGCATATCTATCTGGCACATAGACATCGCTGTTGGTATGAAAATTTGAAATATATTGATAAAACAATGCTACTGATGTTGTGCCGTCAACATCATAATCTCCATAAATTAAAATCTTCTCGTTTTGTTCAAAAGCTTTGATGATACGTGAGACTGCGCTGTCCATATCTTTCATCAGAAAGGGATCGTGCAGGTCTTCTAACTGTGGCCTGAAAAATTTTCTGGCTGTTTCAAAATCATTAATTCCTCTTTGCAATAATATGCCAGACAAATAAGGATTGATATTGAGCGTTTGTGCCAGCGAGTTAACAGCTGATGCCTCGGGTACTTGTTTATAGATCCATCGCTTTTGCATGTACAAATAAAAAAGCAGTACCTGTAAAAGTACTGCTTATCTGTTGATGTGAAAAATGTGTGCTTATTCTTTCTTGTCTGCTCCAATTACACCTTCAAGCACGTCTTTAATTTCAACGCGTTGTCCGTCCTGGTAAGGAACTATCCAGGCATCTTTAACGCCCATATCGCGCATGTATTTTTTAAATTTATCTGCATCCCAATAATCACGGAAACCCATCAGGGTAATTCGCTGCAAGCCATCAGGACCAACCTCACCACCAAATACATTGTTTTCTCCAAAGTATGCGCTCAGGTCTTTTCCTTTGAATGCGCCTATCTGCACCTTGAACCATACGCCCTGCGAGTAATCTGATGCAGGGCCTTCAACGGGGCGATTGCGCGCATCTCTTAATTCATTTTGAGCAGCAGATAAACTGCTTCTTGTTCTGGCTAACTCTTCCTGAAGCTCGGTAATGCGGTTATCACGGTCAGCTACTCTGCTTTGCAAAGTGCTTACCTCACTTCTAACCGAACTGATTTGACTGTTGAGCCTATCGTTTGTTTCCATAAGCTCTTTCAAATCTTGCGGTGCCTTGGCAAACTCTTTAGCCTTTTTCTTCCATTCTTTCTTTTCTTGTTTGGAAAGCTGTGCTTGCACATTGCTTAGAGAAAAAGCTAAAATCAGACTTAAGACGATACCTAACTTGTTTTTCATGTTGTAATGTTGTTTTTGTTTTGATGGTTTAGACCACATTAAAGCTTTTGATTAGTGAAACTCTTTTGTGGTTTGCATAAACAGGGTTTGGTTTATCCAATAAAAGTACAAAAAAAATTGAATTGACTAATTTTTTACATACTGCCCACCATTTGCTCTGGCTTCACCCACTCGTCAAATTGTGCTGATGTTAGCAAGCCCAACTCAATGGCGGCCTCTCTCAGTGTCTTATTTTCTTTATGAGCTTTCTTGGCTATTTTGGCCGCGTTCTCATACCCAATATGGGTATTAAGTGCAGTCACCAGCATCAATGAGTTTTCAAGGTGCTGTTGGATTATTGCTTTGTTTGGTTCTATACCTATGGCACATTTATCATTAAATGATACG
>DAOLDI010000067.1:0-8408 GCA_035327445.1 Cyclobacteriaceae bacterium
AAAATGGTTTCTACTTCATTGCCGGTACTTATATTGTATTTGATGATTTTATTTTCATTAAGTGCGGTATAAAATCCTCCGCCTTTCATCCAGTTTAAAGCGCTTACCGAGCGCTGGTTAAAAGTTGGGCGCAGGTAAAGGTCTTCAATGGTGATTTGTTTTTGGGCGAAAAGATTTGTTGATGCTGCAACAAATACAATCCATAAAAATCTGAGTTTCATAATGAATTAAATTAGTCTGGCTAAATTATCATTTTAAATGATTTTGAATGCCTTCAATTTTTCTGGTGGTTATTTTCTGCAAAATTTTTGGCGGGTCGGTTAAACCTTTATATCACCAATAGGTCTAAATGACAAATATCTTTTAACAAAACCCCATAATTATGAAGCATGTAATTTTGGTGGTGCTCATCGGGATGATGGGCACCGTAATACCGCTTTGTGCGCAGCAAAGACCTGAAAGCGCTTTTAATAGAAGAAAAGTGGCTGCCAACCAGCAAGCCAGGATGCAACAAGCCCGCATGGACCAAGCTGCATTGAATCAGCAAAGGCTAGAGCAATCAAGAGTAAGTCAGGAGCGGTTGCAACATGAGCGCATGAAGCAGCACAGAGTTAAACAGGCAAGGTTAAAGCATGAGCGACAAAAGCAGGCGAGAATAAAGGCTGCACGTGAACAAGCTGCTAATGAAGGTTTGGATAAGCGAACTGAAAGAAGCAGATACGAAGCAGCTAAAAAGAAGAGAGAACGACTGGCGGCATCCGGAACTGGAAAGTAGTAAGCAGGAGTTGGTTGGATTTAAATAAAAAAAGCGGGAGAGTGATACCTCCCGCCTTTATGTTGATACTAATATATTTTAAAGCGGATTGGCAGTAACCGTTAGATCAAAACTTAAATTAAGTGTAAATGAAACAGGAGCATCTGAAAGATTTCCTGCCACATGCACATATACCATAAGATCATCTTTCAATATATTCTCTATCTGGCTGCTAACTGTACTTGAAAGGTCCAGATCAAATTGTTGAGTACCTGCACTTGCTAAATTAAGATTGCTAACTGATGCAACAATATTACCTGCGCTTGTCTGGCTTTGACTAAAGTGCATAGTGCCGGCTGTAAAGTTGCAAGGACTTGGCCCATCATAATTGGAAATACCGTACGTGATTCCGTTTAACGTAAACGATTTTATTTTGCTTGAATACTTCTGTATTTCTGAATCATTCTGCGCATTAAGTAATACAACATCAGCAATGCTTTGATCACTTACTCCGGCATTTACGTTTAGGCTAACATTTAATGTTCGGCTAAAAGTCACATCTCCTATGTTATCAAAAATGTCACATCCAGAAAAGATAAGAGGAAGAAAAAGTAATGTAGCTAATTTAATGGTTTTCATGATTATTGATTTTCGTTTGAAAGTACTTGCAATTTACATAAAAGGGCTTGATAAAGCAGTATGCTGTGCCTGCCAATTAATCCTGACAAGTAAAAGAATGTAACTACATAAGGTCTATTATTATGCCTTAAATTTTTTGACAATTTGAAATGCCTGGTCAAAATAACCTGCTCCAAATAGAACTGCATGTACCAATAGGGGATAAAGATTGTATAAACCTTTTCGCCTCTCAAAACCAGGCTTAAGAGGAAATACCTCATTGTAAGATTCATAAAATGCATCGGGAAATCTGCCGAACATGGTGGTAAAGGCAAGATCCATTTCGCGATGGCCGTAATAAATAGCAGGATCTATCAATACCGGATTCCCATGTTCATCACGCATTACATTGCCAGTCCATAAATCGCCATGCAATAATGCGGGCTTTTCTTCTGGCAAAAGATCCGGAAGTTTTTGTATCAGCTCATCAAAGCTTTTTCTCTCTTTACTGTTACACGCGCCCTTCTTCATTAATCTATCCAATAATGGATCAATCCTCTCGTGCATAAAAAATGCATGCCAGGTATGATGCGTTTTATTTGATTGTGGCAAAGAGCCTATGTAATTATCATGATCAAGTCCGTAGGCATCTGAAGTATGCTGATGCAGTTTAGCCAGTTGTCGGCCGAAGTCTTCCCAAAATGTTTTAGAAGTGCGGCCTTCATGAATAAATTCCAGCATCAAAAATTGATATGGCAAAGCTTCATCAAAATGCAAGAGCTCAGGAACACGAATGGACTTTGTCTGCCCTAACAATTGCAAAGCTTTGGCTTCAAATCTGAACATATCCGGATGAGCTGTTGCGCTGTTCCATTTAATGAAATAATCTCCGACAGAAGTATGTAGTCTGCCACCTTTATTGATACAGCCCCCCGATGAAAATGAAAATGATTGCAGCCTAATATTTTCATCTGCATTGGCGCGCAGCCATGTGCTTGCTTTGTTTTGGATGGGCTCTGGTATACTATTTAACAACTGGCTTTGCTTTTCTTAAACCAAGATTTGCACTTATGCCAAAGTAAAAATTTCTGCCCATGCTGGGATTAAAAAATCGTTGACCAAAAGCATTTAAATCAGGGCCGGCAGAATAAAAAGTGTCGAGCAAATTATCTACACCTGCAAATATTTCTCCCTGATTCATGCGCACACCAATTCTTGTTCCGATTAAGGTATAGGCATCAGCATAAAATTGATTGGCATCATCTAAAGGAATTTCATCAACATATTGTAAAGTAAAGTTGATGTAATGGCCCCACTGCCCTTGCAAATCTGCTCCCAGCGTGTAAGTAAATGCGGGCGAACCGGTTAAGGCATTTCCTGAATAATCATTTCCTGCTTTGCTGTAATCATTAAACCTATAGTGCTGCCAACTTAGTGCTTGCCAAAAACGACTTGCCGCCAGTGTGCTACCATAAGTAAATGGCTTTAGCTGCAAAAGCCATTCAATACCTTGCTGCGTTGTACCGCCAGCATTTTCAAAATACTCTGCGCCATCCAGCGTTCTTCTGATGACAATACTTTGATCAAGCTCAAACCTGTAGGCCGTTAATTCATAATACCATTTTGAATCTTTGATGCTGCCCTTGAATCCCAGCTCATAATTCCAGCCTTGCTCAGGTTCAAGGTTTTGGTTAAAACTTCCTTCAGACGGCCGAAGTTCTGCAACTGTTGGTGGAGAAAATCCTCTGCTTATTTGCGCGTAAACATTATGGTTGGCATGCAGCTTTTTCATTAAAGCTAAACGTGGCGAAAGAATAGGATCAAAAACTGCGCGCTCTTTTGTTGGATTAATTTCATTAAGCCTGATGAATGAAGTGCGCAAAAATTTCAAGCTACTTCCGATGGTAAGCAGCCAGCCTCCGTTAAACTCATGCTCAGCTTGCGCAAAGAAAAAATATTGTAACTGATTGATCTCATCGTCTTCCAGCACCTCGCCAATGCTGCCCAAAAGATTTTCATAAGTAGTTGTAGGGGTAAAGCCGTATTGAAACTCAGCACCAATGTGTACGCTGCTGTTCTTTTGCTGTCCTAAAAGAATACCTGTATCTGTTCGGCCACCAATATTGCGTTCTGTTTTGATTTCATAATTTCTGATAACAGGATTTTCAAAATCGGTATAGCTTCCATACAAACCTGTACGATTAATGACCCTGTCGCTAAACCTGTAGGTGTGATTTACACCTGCATAAGTGCTCTTGTTAAACAATGCCGCTTGTTGCTCTACTGCGCCTGGAGTTACACCAAGCGCTGGCCTGGCTTGCCTTGGGTCTTCCAAAGCCTCTGCCCATGTTAAGCCACCCGGAATCTGGTAAGCAAGATCTGTGTAAAAAACAACATACTCCAGGGTGCTTACATCGTTGAGTGCCGATTTCCCAAACAATGAAAAATTTAATCTGCGCATCTCTGTTTGTTCGCGGTATCCATCGGCTGTTTGATATGCCGATTGCAAGGAAAGTTGTGTGCGCCCGATTTCATAATTCAAGCCAGCGCGTGCCCTGAACAAACCATAACTGCCTTGCATGATGCCGGCATTCAAAGTTCTGCCCGATGCTTTGTAAGGATTAGCCAGCAACACACCTCCAGTACCAGCTCCATATAAACTTGAGCCCGGGCCTTTTATCACTTCAAGGTTTTGTATTGCCTCCGCATCAAGCAGGTTGATGTAGGTATTACCGCCTGCATCAGTAAAGGGTAAACCATTCCAGTAAACCTTAACGTTGCGAACACCAAAGGGTGAACGCAATGTGCTGCCTCTGATAGAGATGCGGTAACTGCCCGGTGAGCGTTGCTCCATCCTTACACCCGGTATGGTGTTTAGTGCAGGTAATATTGAGCTGTTATTAAAACGCAGAATATCTGTTGCACCAAGATATGCCACTGCAGCTGGTACATCTTGCATACTGCGTTGGTAAGCATATGCTTCTATTCTTACTTCCTCCAGCCTGCGAACAGTATCCAGAAAATCTATGTTTTGCGCAGCAAGATCAAAGCAGCAGAAAATAAAAGTAAGCAGAATAGCAATGCGCATAGGCTTAAAATTAATCAAGCTTAGTTAAATTCTTCCATCACTTGCTCAAGCGATTTCGCTTCAGGTATAAAACTTACCAGTTTCAGCATTACACTGTCAACAAGTGTATCGGGGCAAGACGCACCACTGGTTAATACTATGTTAAGTGGAGTTCTGCCTGGAAGAAAATCTTTGGTGATTAATTTCTCTTTCTTATTGTAATTGAAGTGATGAATTTCTTGTGCTGATTTTATTTCATGGGCAGAGTTGACGAAGTATGTTGGAAATTGTCTTTCACAAAGCTCAACAATATGTGAAGTGTTAGAGCTATTATAACCGCCAACAACAACAGCAAAATCTGCTTGTACCTTCAGCAATTCATAAGTAGCGTCCTGGTTATCATTCGTGGCATAACACAAAGTGTCGCGTGTATCAGCAAAATGTTGCCTGATGTTTCCAATACCATATTTATCTACCATAAGTTTTCTAAAGTAGTCTGCTATTGCCTGAGTTTCGGTGGCCAGCATGGTAGTTTGGTTTACTACACCAACACGACTTAAATCTTTTTGTGCGTCAAAATTTTCAGAATATCTGCCTGCAAACTCCCGGTAAAACTGCGCATGATCTTTTTCTCCGCTAATATATTTGCCAAGCTGTACCGACTCTTCCATGTTGCGCACAATTACTGAAGCTGCACTACCAGCACTGTGCGAAAATGTTGCGCGTGTTTCTTCGTGCTTGGGTTTGCCGTGTATAATCACGGTGTATTTATCTTTCCCCAATTTATCTGCGCGGTTCCACACTTTCTCAACAAAAGGACAAGTTGTATTGTATTGCTGTACTTCAACTCCCTTTTCTATCAACAGCTTTTCAATTTCACGCGTTGTGCCAAAGGCCGGAATAATGACTACATCCTCTGCCCTGATTTCATCCCAGGGAATAAATTGTGTGCCATCTGTATCCATGATGAATTGTATGCCGCGCGATTGCAGATCTTTGTTTACTTCCTGGTTGTGTATCATCTGGCTCAACAGAAATACTCTTTTATCAGGATTTTCTTCTAATGCTTTATAACTGATTTCTATTGCATTTTCTACACCATAGCAAAATCCAAAATGCCGGGCCAGGTAAAAACGAATAGGGCCGAAATCCAATACATATGGACTAAAATCCTGCTTGCGTGGATCGGCAGCCTTGCGCATCTCTTTTACTCTTCCGGTGATAGAAGAGCGATAATAAGCGGGTATGTCAAATTTTTTGATGGCTGAAGTTTTTTATAGAACCCCAAAACTAAAACATTGTTCTGATACTCTTGCATGCAGCATAGGGTTGACTATAGACTTCAGGTATTAAAAATGAAAAAGCCCCGTAAACCGGGGCTTAATTATGAGGCTTTTCTTAATTTATCTTCTTCAATTTGTCTTACTCGTACTTCTTTCTTTTCAAGGTCAAACCATTTTACCTCAACCAGATTTGCCTTAAGGTATTTGAGTACTTCCATCACTTTGCCATCAAGCTTACTTCGCACTCGCTCACCTTTACGAAACAATCTTCTCATTTCTTTTCTGTTTGGTTTAATTAAACATTACATCCTTACGGTATAAATATATTCACCGGGATAATTTTCGTAAACTCCTGAGATAATTAAAAGCTCTCCTGCTTTTTTCTTCTCAAGTTTTTGCTGAATATCTTTTGTTGATTTTACACTCTCATCATCGATTTTGGTGATGATGAAGCCCGGTCTCATGCCTGTTCTGCTCAATCTGTTTCCTTCAATATTTTTTACCCGCACACCGCCTTTTAATTCCATTCTTCTCACAACACGTTCATCAAGTTCTTCTAACTCAAGACCCAATGCCGCCAACATAGGCTTTTCTTCTGGCTTTATTATATCGGTTGTGCCTTCGCGTGTTTTTAAT
The DNA here is from genome assembly GCA_035327445.1 of Cyclobacteriaceae bacterium. GTDB lineage: Bacteria > Bacteroidota > Bacteroidia > Cytophagales > Cyclobacteriaceae > DAOLDI01. Next base: position 6,359 of record DAOLDI010000067.1, read on the forward strand.
GTTACCGTAAAGTTTTGCTCTTTCCCTTTGCGGTTAACCGTTACTTCAATTTTGTCTCCGGGTCTTCTGGTAGCTACATAACCAATCACATTGGCGTTGGTTCTCATCGGTACGCCATCAATCCTGGTAATTACATCGCCTTCTTTAATGCCGGCAGACTTAGCGCCACTCTTCTCATCAATACCTGCAATGTATGCACCTTCATTTACTGAGAGTTGCAGTTCTCTTACCAGGTCGGCATTTACAGTTTGTATTCTTACCCCTAACCAACCCCGCTGCACAGAACCATACTTCAGAATATCTTCAACCACTTTGCTTACAATATTGGAAGGTATGGCAAATGAATAGCCAGAGTATGCGCCTGTAGGGCTTGCAATGGCCGTGTTAATGCCAATCAATCCTCCGCCCAAATTCACCAACGCACCACCACTGTTACCCGGGTTTACGGCAGCATCTGTCTGTATAAATGATTCAATAGCCGTGCTGTCTTGCAGCAGGTTTAAGTTTCTCGCTTTTGCGCTGATGATACCCGCAGTTACGGTTGAGTTTAAATTAAATGGATTGCCCACAGCCAAAACCCACTCACCCACTTTTAAGGCGTCTGAATTTACAAATGATAAATAAGGAAGTGCTTTGGCGTCTATCTTTAGTACAGCTAAATCAGTTGATGGATCTATGCCTACAACCTCTGCCACAAGGCTGCGATTATCAAAAAGGGTTACTTCAATTTTCTCCGCGTTTTGAATTACATGGTTATTGGTAACAATGTACCCCTCTGCATTAATAATTACACCCGATCCTGTACTTTGACTCGGCATCATTTGCGGTGGCTGCCTGTCGTAAAAGAAATCTCTGAATGGATCTGAGAAAAAGTCCCTGAATGGATCCTGATTTCTTCTCATCTGCTGTGATTGCCTGATGGCTGTTGAGCGTATATGCACCACGGCAGACATTACTTTTTCTGCAGTCTCTGTAAAATCAAGCGGCACAAATTCGCCTGTGGCTTCATCGCGCATAAAGGCCACCTGTGTTGCAGGTATTTGCTTTTCCAGCACTACAGGCTGTAGGTCTTTTTTGTAAAGCGTGTTGAAAAGTGTCAGCGTAATCACACTGCCCAAAACAGCGGCAAGCATTAAGTGAGCAAATTTCTTCATGGTTAAAATTTTTTTGTTCTAATTATTTAATAAAAAATATGCCAGTGTGCAGAAACTGAAAAAATGTCATTCTATACCGATTTTCGCTCATTTTCAGCGCCCGCATTCCTCAATCGAAGTACTTTAAATACGCTTTTAGTTATAAATAGTTCATTTTTTTACAGTACTATTTGCTCGATATTTGACGCTTACCTTAGCCGTGTTTATTCTTGTATTTTGCTGAAAGATGAAGTTGAAGTTTTGCTGTTTAGTGTGTGGTCTGTTTTTGCTAAGTGCAGAGGGCTTTTCGCAAACCGAGGCTTTCATATGGTTGCTTGGAACCTGGAAAAATGAAAAACGGGATATTTATGAACATTGGCGCCCCGACATCCAAAGTGGATTTGCCGGCAAGAGTTATCGCATCATAGCGGGTGATACTGCCCTGATTGATGAAATGAAAATTTACCGCGAAAACGGTTTATACTATTACTTGCCCGGCAAAAACGGAAAGGGCAGCTCAAGCCCTTTGCTCATCAGAAGAATGAATTCAGATTATTTTTTTGCAGAGGATAAGAGCAGCAATACAACCCGCAGAATTGTATACAACAGAAGAAGAAATCACATGCAGAAAAATTTGTTGGAAGCAGGCAATCGCTCCGGAAGCAATAAGTTCATCAAACTGGATTAAGTATTGACTATATCGGCAAAAGTTATTTTGAAAAAAGGAAAAGAAATTGCTGTGTTGCGCAAGCATCCCTGGATCTTTTCCGGTGCCATACACCACACAGAAGGTAATCCAACAAATGGTGATTGGGTTGAAGTAATTTCTGCAGATAAGCAAACTTTAGGCTTCGGTCATTATCAACAAGGATCCATCACCGTAAGAATTTTAACTTTTGCCGATACTGTACCCAGTG
>DAOLDI010000068.1:0-8395 GCA_035327445.1 Cyclobacteriaceae bacterium
AGAAGATTCAGCTTCTCAGCAATTGTTGTTGTAGGAGATGGCAATGGTGTTGTTGGATATGGTTTAGGAAAAGCTAACGAAGTTACCGATGCCATTACCAAAGGAATTGATGATGCAAAGAAGCACCTGGTGAAAGTTCCTATTATCAAAGGAACTGTGCCTCATGAATCTCTAGGAAAGTACAGCGGAGGTTTTGTGCTATTAAAGCCAGCTTCTCCTGGTACTGGTGTTATTGCCGGTGGTGCCATGCGCGCTGTATTAGAAAGTGCTGGTATTCACAATGTATTGGCAAAGTCTAAAGGATCTTCTAACCCTCACAACGTGGTAAAGGCAACATTCAAAGCTTTAACAAGCATGAGAGACGCCTACTCAGTTGCAAGAAAGAGAGGAGTTTCATTGTCAAAAGTTTTTAACGGATAATTTCATGGGCAAGGTTAGAATTACACAAGTTAAGAGTTTGATTAACCGTCCGGAGACGCAGCACAAAACCATACAGGCTTTGGGCTTGGGAAAACTCAACAAAACAGTTGAGCATGAACTTACCCCGCAAATAGCCGGAATGATCAGAAAAGTTAATCACCTGATTACTGTAAAAGAGATTTAATTATGAAGCTGCATACATTAAAACCTGCTGAAGGTTCTGTAAAAGAAAATAAAAGATTGGGCCGTGGCCATGGTTCTGGTGCGGGTGGTACATCTACGCGTGGCCATAAAGGTGCACAGTCTAGATCTGGTTACAGTAAGAAAATTGGTTTTGAAGGCGGTCAAATGCCTTTGCAACGCAGAATTCCAAAGTTTGGATTCAAGAACAATAACAAAGTTTATTTCAAGGCAATTAACCTTGATGCTCTTGAAGAGCTTGCTGCTAAAACCAAGGCAGATACCATCAATATTGACTTGTTGATTGAGAACGGTATCATCGGTAAAAATGATAAAGTTAAAATTTTAGGCCGTGGCGAATTAAAAGCCAAGGTAAATGTTCATGCACACGCTTTTTCTGATTCAGCTGCAAAGGCAATTGAAAGTGTTGGCGGAACTGTGACTAAGATCTGAGATGAAGAGATTTTTTGAGACCATAAAGAATATTTTTTCAATTGAAGACCTGCGTGTCAGAATACTAAATACCATTGGGTTTTTGGTAATCTTCAGGTTAGGTTCATTCATTGTATTACCTGGTATAGATCCAAACCTGTTAACGTCAGGCGCGCAAGGAGGTATTTTTGATTTGATCAATACCTTTCTTGGAGGTTCTTTCAGCAGGGCATCAATATTTGCTTTAGGTATCATGCCTTATATCTCTGCTTCTATTGTAGTGCAGTTACTTACAGTGGCTGTTCCTTACTTTCAGAAGCTGCAGAAAGAAGGAGATTCTGGCAGAAAGAGAATTAACCAGATTACCAGAGTATTAACAATTGCCATTACAAGTGCGCAAGCATTAAGTTATTTGAACGCAACAATTAATCCTGAGGCAATCATCAACCCAGGTTTGCTTTTCAACTTCAGTTCATTGGTAATCCTGATTGCAGGTACTATGTTCTGTATGTGGTTAGGTGAGCGTATAACTGATAAGGGAATTGGTAATGGTATTTCTATGTTGATCATGATCGGGATTATTTCAAGATTCCCCGGCTCAATCATCGCGGAAGCCATTTCAAAAGGCATGAGCGGAGCATTATTATTCATTCTCGAAATGATTGCTTTGTTCTTTGTAGTAATGGCAGTAGTAATGTTGGTACAAGCAGTACGCAGAATACCCATTCAATATGCAAAGCAGGTAGTTGGAGATAAAGTATATGGAGGCAAGCGCGATTTCATTCCATTAAAAGTGAATGCATCTGGTGTAATGCCCATCATTTTTGCACAGGCATTGATGTTCATTCCGCCACTGGTGGCTGGCTTATGGAGAGACAGTGATATTGGTGCCTATGTGGGTACTACTTTCAGTGATTTCACTTCATGGCAGTATAACCTGGTGTTTGGTACACTGATTTTGCTGTTCACATTTTTCTACACAGCAATTACAGTTAACTCAAACGACATTGCTGAAAATTTGAAAAGAAACGGTGGTTTTATTCCTGGCATTAAGCCCGGCAAAGCAACCGGAGAATTTATAGATAGTGTTTTAACAAAAATTACTTTACCTGGCGCCATCTTCCTGGCAATTGTGGCAGTATTGCCTGCATTTGCAGTAAGGGCCGGAGTAGGTCAGAATTTCGCTCAGTTTTATGGCGGCACATCGTTGCTCATCATGGTGGGCGTAATTCTGGATACGCTTCAGCAAATAGAAAGCTATTTGCTGATGAGACACTACGAAGGCATGATGAAGTCTGGCAGAGTAAAAGGACGTTCTCAATTTGCTGCGGCTTAGTAAACCAATGGTTTTTCTGAAGTCCGAAGAGGAGATTCAGTTAATGAGAGAAGGAGCTCTCATTTTGGGTGAAGCTCATGGTGAAGTTGCAAAACTTATTAAACCAGGAGTTAAAACTCAGCAACTGGATAAACTTGCGGAAGAGTTCATAAGAGATCATGGGGCTGTTCCCTCTTTCAAGAACTACAATGGCTTTCCGGCCTCACTATGTATTTCAGTTAATGAAAACGTAGTGCATGGTTTTCCGGGTGCTTATGAAGTGAAAGAAGGAGATGTGATTTCAGTTGACTGTGGAGTTTACTATAAAGGTTACCATACAGATTCAGCCTATTCATACCCGATAGAGGGAGTTGATGAAGCAACTTTACAATTATTGGAAGTTACTTATCAATCTCTGTATAAAGGAATAGAACAGGCCACAGCCGGAAACCGAATTGGCGATATTGGTTTTGCGATACAAAGCCATGTTGAAAAGTTTGGTTATGGAGTTGTAAGAGAATTGGTAGGCCATGGTGTTGGAAAAAAACTTCATGAAGAACCCGAAGTACCAAATTATGGTAAGCGTGGTAAAGGCGTGAAGATTGTAGCCGGAATGGTGTTTGCGATAGAGCCGATGATAAACCTGGGAACAAAAAATGTTGTTCAGGAACGCGATGGTTGGACGATAAGAACAGCCGATAAGAGGCCATCAGCTCATTTTGAACACACAGTTGCAGTTTTTGCAGACAAGACAGAAATATTAACAACACATAAGTTTATAGAAGAAAACTATACTTATAAGTGGCGAAACAAAAGTCGATAGAGCAAGACGGAACAATTACTGAGGCGCTTTCTAATGCCATGTTCAGGGTACAATTAGAAAACGGCCACGTGGTAATTGCAACAATATCTGGTAAGATGCGCATGAATTACATCCGCATACTGCCGGGAGATAAAGTAAAATTGGAGATGTCTCCATATGATTTAACAAGAGGTAGGATAGTTTTTAGATATAAATAAAAATGAAAGTAAAGGCATCCATTAAAAAGCGAAGCGCTGAATGTAAGATCATCAGACGCAAGGGTAAGCTTTACGTGATCAACAAGAAGAACCCAAGGTATAAACAAAGACAAGGATAATAATTATGGCAAGGATCGCTGGTGTAGACATTCCTGATAACAAGAGAGGTGAAATAAGCCTTACCTATATTTTTGGTATTGGTAAGCGTTCGGCTCAAAACATTCTTACCTCGGCCGGTGTGTCGTGGGATAAGAAGGTAAAAGACTGGAACGATGACGAGTCTAATGCTGTCAGGGCAATTATTGCTGAGAAATTCAAAATTGAAGGTGTATTAAAATCAGAAATACAGCTCAGCATCAAGCGTTTGTTAGACATTGGCTGCTATCGCGGATTGCGCCATCGTAAAGGTTTACCTGTACGCGGGCAAACAACCAAAAACAACGCACGTACCAGGAAAGGTAAGCGTAAGACTGTTGCCAACAAGAAGAAGGCTACTAAAGGATAATTAATTACATAGCTATAAAGTATAACAATGGCTGAGAAGAAAAAAGATAAGTCGAAGAAGCGCGTGGTGGTTGTTGAAGCAGTGGGCCAGGCTCACATTCAGGCTACGTTTAACAACATCATCATTTCATTGACAAACAATGCAGGACAGGTAATCTCTTGGGCATCTGCCGGTAAAATGGGATTCAAAGGTTCAAAGAAGAACACACCCTATGCTGCACAAACTGCAGCACAGGAAGCAGCTGCTAAAGCATTTGACCTGGGCCTGAGAAAAGTTGAGGTTTTTGTAAAAGGACCTGGCGCAGGAAGAGAGTCTGCTATCAGAACAATTCAAACAGCAGGTATTGAAGTTACTGCAATACGCGATGTAACTCCGCTGCCACATAACGGTTGCAGACCTCCGAAGAAGAGAAGAGTATAAGGGAATTTAGAATTTTGATTTTGGATTTGAGATTTTTCAGATCGATTATCAAAGCAAATAATAAAAAAGTAAAAAATGATTGAAGGTGGATGTAATCTGAAATCAGCAATCAAAAATCTTAAATAAAGTATGGCAAGATATACTGGCCCCAAAGTAAAAATTTCAAGAAGGTACAATGAGCCTATCCTTGGTGAAAACAAGGCATTGGCTAAGAAGGCCTACCCTCCGGGACAACACGGCAGAGGAAGAAGAAAGAAACAAAGTGAATACGCTGTGCAGTTGATGGAAAAGCAAAAAGCAAAGTACATCTATGGTGTACTTGAGCGTCAGTTTGCTAACATCTTTGACAAGGCTTCACGTAAGAAAGGTATTACCGGTGAGGTATTACTTCAGTTGTTGGAAGCCAGATTAGATAATACCATTTACCGTTTAGGTGTTGCGCCTACACGCAGAGCTGCCCGCCAGCTGGTATTGCACAAGCACATTACCGTTAACGGTGAAATTGTTAATGTACCATCATTTACGCTGAAGATAGGTGATCAGATTGGCGTTAGAGAAAGATCTAAGTCGCTAGAAGTGATTACCAACAGCCTTTCTGCTCATGGCAAGCGCATGCCTTGGTTAGAGTGGGACGGCAACGAAATGGTAGGAAAGTTCCTCAACACGCCATCAAGAGAAGATATTCCTGAGAATATCAATGAGCAGTTGATTGTCGAACTCTACTCTAAATAATCTATTACCAAATAAATTAAATTGCCTATGTCAATATTAGCATTTCAAATGCCTGAAAAGGTTGCAATGGAGAAGTCAGATGACTTCCGTGGAACCTTTACATTTAAGCCCCTTGAAAAAGGCTACGGTGTAACAATTGGAAATGCCTTACGCAGAATTTTGCTTTCTTCTTTAGAAGGATATGCCATAACAGGTATTAAAGTACCTGGTGTTCTGCATGAGTTCTCAACTATTGAAGGTGTTGTTGAAGATGTAGCAGAAATCATCCTCAACCTCAAAATGGTGAGATTCAAAAAAATTGCTGATACATTCGACAGCAAAATTAATGTAAGCATTAAGGGTCAGAAAAATTTTACTGCAGGAGACATCGCTAAGTTTACTGCTGCTTTTGAAATACTTAACCCAGAGCATGTAATCTGTAACCTCGATGAAGCTGTAAGCTTTGAAATAGAGCTTACTATTGATAAAGGCAGAGGTTATGTGCCGGCAGAAGAAAACAAACCTAACGACCAGGTATTTGGCTTCATTCCTATCGATGCCATTTTCACACCTGTAAAGAATGTAAAATACAGCGTAGAAAATACCCGCGTTGAGCAGAAGACTGACTATGAAAAATTAGTTATCGAAGTTGAAACTGATGGTTCAATTCATCCTGAAAAAGCACTTGAAGGTGCAGCGCATATTTTAATTCAGCATTTTAAACTGTTCTCTGACAAGTCAATGGAGCTGGAAACAGCAACCGACAGCGAAGTTGAACAGGTTGATGAAGAAATGCTGCACATGCGTAAGCTTTTGAAAACAGCTTTACATGATCTTGACCTTTCAGTACGTGCATACAACTGTTTGAAAGCTGCTGATGTAAAAACATTAGGTGAGCTGGTGCAATTAGAAATTTCTGACATGATGAAATTCAGAAACTTCGGTAAGAAATCACTGGCTGAATTAGAGCAACTGGTAGCAGAGAAAGGCCTTACCTTTGGTATGGACATCTCTAAGTATAAAATTGATGAAGACTAAGAACAATGAGACACGGTAAGAAAATCAATCACCTTGGTCGCAAAGCAGCACATCGCCACGCTTTGTTATCAAATATGGCAACCTCGCTTATCATCAATAAGCGTATTTCAACAACCGTTGCCAAGGCTAAGGCTTTAAGAAAATATGTAGAGCCTTTGTTAACAAAATCTAAAGATGATTCTACCAATTCACGCAGGGTAGTGTTTTCTTACCTGCAAAATAAAGAATCGGTTACTGAATTGTTTGGCGCAGTAGCTTCACGCATTGCTGACAGACCCGGTGGATATACCCGCATCATTCGCACCGGAAACCGCCTGGGCGATAATGCAGATATGTGCATCATCGAGCTGGTAGATTTCAACGAGATTTACGGTAAAGAAGCAGTTGCCAAGAAGGCAAAAACCAGGAGAGGTCGCAGCAAAGCAGGCAAGAAAGAAGAGGGAGCTGTTGAAGCAAGTGCCGAAACTGCAACTGAAGAGGCTGCAGAAGCTAAGCCGGCAAAGAAAAAGGCAGCTAAAAAGAAAGATGCTGAAGATGAGGCTTAATAATTTGTCTCAAACTCATAAAAATCAGGAGGGATTGAACTTTGTTCGATCCCTCTTTTATTTTTGTACCCCGATGATCCATTCTGTTAACCTAATCCCCTCACAATTTTGAATACGGCATACATTTTATTGGAAGACGGTTTATTGGTAAAAGGCAAGTCTATCGGGGCAAAAGGCACCACCGGAGGCGAAATCTGCTTCAATACAGGCATGACGGGCTACCAGGAAATCTATACTGATCCATCGTACTACGGGCAGATAATTGTAAACACCACTGCGCATATTGGCAATTATGGCGCGCTTGATGCCGAGCAGGAGTCTGACAAGCCCAAAATAAGCGGACTTGTTGTAAATGAATTTTCAAGCGAGTACAGCAGAAAAACGGCCAATGAAAGCCTGCAGCAATATTTAGAAAAACATGGCATTGTAGGCATTAGCGATGTAGACACCCGTATGCTGGTAAGGCACATCAGGCAGAAAGGTGCCATGAATGCGCTTATTTCTTCGGCATTGAGTCCCGAAGAAATGAAAAAGACTTTGGCCCAGGTACCCTCTATGGCCGGTTTAGAACTTTCGAGCAAGGTTACTACTAAGGAAGCTTACTTTTTTGGCAATGATGCATCGCCATTCAAAGTAGCCGCACTCGACCTGGGCATCAAGAAAAATATTTTGCGATGCCTGGCCGACAGGGGATGTTTCATCAAAGTTTTCCCAGCTCAGACCAGTTTTGAAGAGATGGAAGCCTGGGGTCCCAATGGGTATTTTATTTCCAATGGCCCGGGCGACCCAGCTGTGATGGATTATGCCGTGCAAACCGTGAAGCAAACAATTGCATCGGGCAAGCCGGTATTTGGCATTTGCCTCGGGCATCAGCTCATTGCACTGGCACAAGGATTAAGCACCTACAAGATGCATCACGGACATCGCGGATTAAATCACCCGGTAAAAAATCTGCTAACAGGTAAAGGAGAAATTACTTCTCAAAATCATGGCTTTGCTGTTGATGAAAAGAGTTTGAATACTAATAATGAAGTGGAGTTAACGCATGTGCATTTGAACGACAACACCGTAATGGGTATCAAACTGAAAAACAAAAAAGTATTTTCAGTGCAGTATCACCCTGAAGCATCTCCCGGTCCGCACGATAGCCGATACTTGTTTGATGAGTTTATTGAAAACATTAAGTCAAGTGTCTAATAAATCATAAATCTAAAATTTCAAATCTAAAATCATTAAGCTATGAGTTTTATAGAAGACATACACGCCAGGCAAATTCTCGACTCAAGAGGAAATCCAACAGTTGAAGTAGATGTAATTACAAGTAACGGTGTCTTAGGTCGTGCGGCTGTTCCATCAGGTGCATCAACAGGTGCGCATGAAGCGGCTGAGTTGCGCGATGGCGACAAGAAAAAATACATGGGTAAAGGTGTATTGAAGGCCGTAAAAAATGTGAACGGCACAATTGCTGAAGAACTGATTGGCCTGGAAGTTTTTGATCAGAACCTGATTGATAAAATCATGATTGAGCTGGATGGCACACCCAACAAAGCCAAGCTGGGTGCTAATGCCATACTGGGTGTTTCATTGGCGGTTGCCAAAGCTGCAGCTATGAAAGCAGGACAGTCGCTGTTCAGGTATGTGGGTGGTGTAAATGCCAATACATTACCTGTGCCGATGATGAATATTTTAAACGGTGGCAGCCATGCTGATAATGCCATCGACTTCCAGGAATTTATGGTAATGCCTGTTGGTGCTAAATCATTTTCGCAGGCATTGCAAATGGGTGCTGAAGTATTTCATACACTGAAG
>DAOLDI010000069.1:0-8277 GCA_035327445.1 Cyclobacteriaceae bacterium
AACGGTTGTTTCTGCTGCCGGCCCCTGGGTAGATGAACTCCGCGAAATCAATCACTCGAAAAAAGGTAAACGTTTGCACTTAACCAAAGGAGTACATGTGGTACTTCCTCGTGAAAAATTGCCGGTGAAGCAAGCCATTTATTTTGAAGCGCCTGATGACCGCATGATTTTCGCCATACCCCGCGATAAGGTTACTTACATCGGCACTACCGATACCACTTACACCGGAGATAAGGATAATGTGTATACCGATAAATCGGATGTAGCGTATGTTTTGCATGCAGTGAATACGGCTTTTAAAAATATCAATTTGCAAAGTGCTGATGTGATTTCAAGCTGGGCGGGTTTGCGTCCGCTTATTCATGAAGAAGGGAAGTCCAGTTCAGAACTTTCGCGCAAGGATGAAATTTTTATTTCGGATTCAGGTTTGATATCCATTGCTGGGGGTAAGCTCACCGGTTATCGCAAAATGGCAGAGCGTGTGCTGGATTTACTCATCAAAAGAAAATTCCCTGAGCGAAAGTTAAAACCCTGTCGCACACAATCTATCATGCTGTTGGAGCAATCAGGTAAATATGACGATAAGCAACTGCTGATTGAAATCAGCGAAAGACTGAAAGCATTGTTCAATACAGATGAATATGCCTTCTATCTTTTTCATACTTATGGTCTGCAGGCTTTTCAGATTTTGGATATCGCTTCACAAGCGGTTAAAACAGACAAACCCTCACGTGACCTGGCCCTGGCTGAATTAATTTTTTGTTTGCAGCACGAAATGGTATGCAGCGCACTGGATTTCTTTAACCGAAGAACCGGTATGCTGTATTTTTATATGGAGCGCACAAAACTTGTGCTGGATGATGCACTCAAGCTTATGCAAATGCAATTGGGTTGGGATTCATCACAATTTTCTCTTAATAGAGAGGTAATTTTAAGGGAGATTGAAAGATTAAGTAAATTCAAGTAGTAAAGAGTACCGTTAATGGCACTCTTTATACTTTGTAAAATTTTGCTACTATCTAGAATGGTACGCAGCCCAGAGTTGGTGACCATAATCCACAAATTGCGCCTGGTCCGTTTCTAATACAATCTGTTCTACCTTCAGTGTAGTAACAATACTCATTTGTCGTTGATTTGAGTTGTTTTCCATCTTGTGGTACTTCACCCCATGAAAGCAATATCATGGAAATGACCAGTAATAGTACTGTTTCAAGCTTTTTTGATTTCATAGCCTTAGATTTTTGGTTGATTACTTGAAGTAAAAAAAATATATTCTATATTTTCAAATATAAATAGGTAAAAAATGAGTAGAATTTTACTGTGTTTGATTTGTATTTTTTATTCTTCTCAGTTGTTTGCCCAGGCTTATCGTGTTTCTGGTAAGGTAAGGCAGGCGGCAGACTCATTGCCTGTTCCCGGCACTACGGTTTTTATCAGTAAGTTAAACGCAGGAACGGTTACAGATACCTTGGGTAATTACGAGGTGTTTTTAGAGAGAGGTTCTCATAAAATTATCTTTTCGCACATCGGTTATCAGACTCGCGAGTTAACAATAAATCTTAATGCAAACCGGGTAATAAATATTTATCTCGAAGAAGAGTATAGTGAGTTGTCAGAAATAGTTGTTACCGGACGTTCAGCTATTGAAAATATTCAAAGTACTGAAATTGGTGCGAGCAGTTTAAACATTCAACAAATAAAGAGAATGCCTGCTTTAATGGGTGAAGTGGATGTGATAAAATCTATTCTTACACTTCCTGGCGTAACCTCTGTTGGCGAAGGAACTTCTGATATCAATGTGAGAGGTGGCGCGCCTGACCATAACCTGATTTTGCTGGATGATGCACCTATCTATAATTCATCACACATGTTAGGACTTTTTTCTGTATTTAATCCAGATGTAATCAATAACCTTAATTTTTACAGGGGTACCATGCCGGCACAATTTGGTGGCCGGGTATCTTCTGTTGTTGATATGCGTGTTCGTGCTCCTGACATGCATTCACATAAGTTTCAAGGTGGAGTAGGTGTATTGGCACAGCGATTTACTGCTGAGGGTCCGATATTAAAAGATAAATTAGGATACCTCATAGGCATAAGAGGTTCTGTATCAGATGCCGCATTTACTTTGGCTAAAAGCAGTACCGTAAGAAATACCCGTGCTCGTTTTTTTGATACCACAATTAAGCTTGACTACCGGCCGGATGATGCCAATAGACTTACATATACCGGCTATTTTTCCGGAGATATGTTTCGTCCGGGAAGAGAAATTTTGCCAACTGCAGAACTTGATGCCAATGAATTTACCTGGGGCATAACTAATCATACTTTGGCTTACATCCGCAGTTTTAACGACAGGTTGAGTCTTAGTACTTCTGGTGTATGGAGTAATTTTTATTCTGGTATACATAATACTTTGGGGCCTGATAGATTCGAGTTAAATAATTCCATACTGCACCGTTCATTGAAAACAAGAATGGTGTTTGAAACTGACAAGCTGATTGCAGATGCTGGGCTGGAAGGCATAAATTATTTAATCAATCCGGGAGAATTAAAACCTTCTCCTGGTTCTAATATAGTTCCCACGACATTGCAAATGGAATCAGCCTATGAACTGGCAGCTTTTGCATCAGCAGATATCCAGCTTGCTAAATTTTTAAAGCTGATGTTGGGAGTGAGATATTCAGGTTATATGCAAATGGGCCCTGCCGATGTATTTCTTTATGATGAAACACTTCCAAGAAATATGAGCAACATAATTGATACAATAAGTTTTTATGGTTCTGAGCGGGTAACTGATTATGCTGGTTTTGAGCCGCGATTAGCGCTTACTTTTGTTGTAGATGATAACAGCTCAATTAAAATGGGTTGGAATGTAGGCCGACAGTATATAAATCGTGTGTCAAATACAACTGCATCCATGCCAACCGACAGATGGACCTCCAGTACCACTTATATTAAACCAATTATATCCAGTCAGTATTTTGCCGGATACTTCAGGAATTTCAGAAACAATACCATTGAAGCATCTGCTGAGGTTTTTTATAAAGACCTGCAGAATGTTTTAGACTTTAAAGATGGCGCCAATATATTACTGCAACCTGCACTGGAAACGGTTCTCTTGAGTGGCGTTGGTAAAGTGCATGGAATGGAATTACAGTTCAAGAAAAATGCCGGTCAGTTTAACGGATGGCTGAATTACACTTACTCAAGAGTATTGTTTTTAATTAATGGTGAAAATACGGAAGAGAAAATTAATCGCGGAGAGTGGTATCCGGCCAACTATGACCGTCCGCATGTTTTGAATTTCACATTCAATTATGAGCAATCAAGAAAAACGATTTTCTCTGCAACATTTAATTACAGCACAGGGCGCCCCATTACCTTTCCGGCCAATCGTTTTTATATGGGTACCATTCTCATTCCGCATTATGTTGACCGCAACCAAGACAGAATCCCAGATTATCATCGACTTGATTTATCAGTTACTTTAATACCTGAACGTTCTTTTCAACGAAAACTTAAATCTGAGTGGGTAATTTCTTTGTATAATGTATATGCCAGAAACAATGCCTTCTCATTGTATACTACAAATATTCCAAATGTTGGTTTGTTTTCGTCTGATGTGATGAAGCTTTCCATTTTTGGAACGATTATACCATCTGTTACCTATAATTTTAAATTTTAGTAAGATGATAGGAAAGATTATATGGAGAGTTCAAAAAAGAATGGTGGTTTTATTTTTATTAAGCGCTTGTATTTCCATTTATGAACCTGAAGTCAGAGAACTTATTCCTCGCGTGGTTATAGATGGCAGTATCAATGACCTGCCCGGACCTTATGAAGTGCGAATTTACTCTACTGCAAGCAGTAGTAACGTTCGGTTTTTTCCGAATGTTTTTCCTGCTGTTGATGAAGTAAATATTTCAGACGATGAAGGCAATGTAGCTGTACTTCAAAATGCAGGTAATGGTTTCTATAGAACAAATCCTGATGACATACAAGGCATGCCTGGTAGAACTTACACTTTGTATGTGAGATTGGCTGATGGTACCGAGATTACTTCTAAACCAGAAACTTTACCAAATGTACCTGAGATTGATGATTTGATTGTTGAGTATGAAGAATTACCTGTTGGTTCATCTACCAGAGGCCAATTCAAAGTTTATGCTGATTTGCAGGATTCACCAGATCCTGGTGAATTTTATCGTTGGACATGGAAGCATTATAGTTTTAAAGAGTTTTGTAGGGTTGTTTTAATTCGGTTTGTTCAACCTTGCTGTGAACCTTGCTGGGATATTGAATTTTGTGCAAGCTGCATTACTTTGGCATCTGATAGATTTTTTAATGGACAACGAGTGCAACAGTTTTTGTTAGACGTACCTTATAATTCTGTTGAGCCATACTATCTGCTGGTCGAGCAGCAGGCAATTACGGAAGATGCATATAATTTTTGGCGTGTAGTCGACAATCAAATTAACAAAGTAGGAAGTGTGTTTGATAATACACCCGCTTCTGTTCCGGGAAATCTCGTCAATTTAACAAATGCTGATAATGAGATATTGGGATTGTTTAGTGTAACAGGATTACGTAGGAGAGTATTTTATGTTCTGAGAAATAATATCCCGCAAGCACCTTTAACTTCTGTACCTATTGATTACGACATATCCAATACTTGTGCTGCATGTTCAGAAACTTCCACAACAACATCAATCAGACCTGAGGGCTGGCTAGATTAATCTTAATTGATATTTATGCTATTCCCTGAAAAATATTGCCTTGTGCATAAATATTCATTGCTAAAATTATAACTTAACGAAGCTAAGCAATGCAGAAATTAACAGGTTTCAATTGAGCCAGCATATTGAGTTGGGGCTTAAATAATCCTGATTTTGCATAACTATTTTCGTACACGGAGTGTAACTTATATGAATATAGAATCTAATAATCTCTGGGGCATAGACCTCGGGGGAACTAAAGTAGAAGGCGTAGTATTGAAATCGGCTGAAGAGCCTGAAGTATTATTTCGCGACCGGCTGCCCACAGAAGCCAGCAAAGGTTATCAGCATGTCATCGGGCAAATTATCAAAGTAGTTGAGCTGATGGAGAAAGCCATGGGCTACCGCGCTGAGAAATTGGGTATAGGCACACCCGGTACGCTCGACCCCATTACCGGCAAAATGAAGAACAGCAATTCAACCGCACTGAATCATCAACCTTTGCATCATGATTTGGAAACTGCATTGAATATGAAAGTACGCATGGCCAATGATGCCAATTGTTTTGCATTGGCAGAAGCAAATATGGGCGTTGTTAAGCAAGAGCAGATAAAAGCTGAAGTAGTATTCGGAGTAATTATGGGCACAGGTGTGGGTGGTGGTGTGGTGGTAAATGGCAAAGTGATTAATGGTTTACAGGGTATAGGAGGAGAGTGGGGGCATAATTTTCTGGATGCATCTGGTGGAGATTGTTACTGCGGCAAAAAAGGCTGTGTAGAAAAAATTCTTTCTGGTCCGGCATTGGAAAGATATTACCACAGCGTCAGCGGACTGAATAAAAGTCTGAAAGAGATAGTAGCCCAAAAGGATAAAGATGTGTACGCTAAGCACACCATCGAAAGACTTATCCATTTTTTTGGATTGGGCCTGAGCGTGGTGGTCAACATTCTCGATCCAGATGTGATTGTGCTGGGCGGGGGTGTAGGAAATGTTGATGCGCTATACACAGAAGGAGTTGAGTCTTTGAAGAAGCATGTATTCAATAACCGCCTGGACACCAAAGTACTTCGCCCCAGTTTAGGAGATAGTGCCGGGGTATTTGGCGCAGCTTTTTTGAATGCATAGAAGAGGAGGTTAATTCCAAAATATTAAAATACGTCATTGCGAGGAATTTGGGTAAGGTGTTGGGAGGAATGACGAAGCAATCTTTTATTGTAGCGGGCCCTTCCTTAAGTAGATTGCTTCGTCACATTTCATTATTCGTAACTTGAACGAATCTTTGCGTTCCTCGCAATGACGTTAAATTTATTGTGGGTGCTTATTAAAGATACTTATCCACAACAGTTCTAATTGAACCCGAAGGTCTGGGTGCAGAAGGGTCAATAATTTTGCCTTCCTTATCTAATAAAATAAATCTTGGTATACCTCTTATGTTGTAATGCTGTGCGAGTTCTGATTGCCAGGCATTTTCTGTAAACCACTGATGCCCTCCCATATTTTTTTGTGTAACCATTTTCAGCCAGGGTTCTTTGCTGTCGTCAATAGAAATGGAAACGAATGCGATATCTTTGTCTTTGTACTCATCCATCATTTTATTCCAGTTCGGGTGTTCGGCAATACAAGGTCCGCACCAGGTAGCCCAAACATCAATATAGACGAGTTTGCCTCTAAGGTCGCTTAACTTAACTTCTTCATCTTTTAGGGTTACAAATTTGAAATCTGGGCTCTCTTTTCCTGCAAGAATAGGTTCCCATTTTGACATACTTTCTTTCAACTTGCTCAGGTAATTTTGATTTTTGCTTGTAGCGATAAAATCTTCATACAGGGCAACTGCTCCTGTTGGGCCCATAAAATCAAGTTGCTCTTTGATTAATTTAAATCTATAATATTCTTTTATATCATGATGTTGGAAAATTGAATCAGCAACCTCATAACTAAGTGTTAAATAAATATTCTCTTTTTGGCGAAGCGTAGAATCCTGCTTAAACTTCATTAGAATAATTTTCTGAACTTTTATATCCAGGAGATTACGGAAAGCGGGTAGTGTAAGTAAATCAGCATCATTTAATTCTATTGATGCAATTTTTTCTTCTGTTTCTTTAATAGGAAAATCAATAGAATCACTTTGAGATAAATTGTTGCTAAACCTATGGTAATTTGGGAAGATATTGTCCATCAAAATGAATTGATATTTCAGGTAAGCTTCCTCCAGCTTTAGAAATTCCTTGCTGATTTCTTTGTTAGATTTGAGTTCGGTTAGCAAGTTCTTTAAATCAGATTTGATACTATCCGTTTTAGCGAAGTAATCATCCTTATTTTTCTTCATCAGCTTCATAAAATCATTCATCTGATGCGTATTGATAACCTTAGCTTTTTTTCTGAGGTAAGTATTCTCAATGATTTTATCAGCTTCAGCCCGGAAGGAGTCTCCAAAATTTTCAGCATCAGCTTCTATGTATATACTATCGCCAGGGGACATAAAAAGGTTAAATGAAGTATTTTTAGTTCTGAAGGTGAAATAGTCAGACTGGCTGGATTCAAATTTGATGTTAAACGAGCCGTCATCAGCAATACTGTCAGATGCAATTTCTTCATTGCTATAGACTTTAATTGGGCCCGATTCAATGTTGCTTATAATTCCGGCTACGATGATGTGATGATTTATTGGCTCTTCTTTGCCTGAACAGGCAAAGAGTAACAGAGCGATCAATACTACAGAAGTTGAATTTTTCATGATTTTTTGTTTTAAGTTGAATGAACTAAAAGCGCAGCATTAAGATACTTTTTTATGACGTATTAGTTACTGTAATAGTTGAAAAATTTGCTTAAATTTTGGGATATTTTTTATTCAAAATCTGGCCTTAGGCTTAATTCCTATACATGAAAAAAATCGCAGTACTCGGCCCCATTCCCCGCGACCATATTGTTACCTGGCAAGGTGAAATCATTACACGCTATGGCGCGGTAAGTCATCCGGTAATTGCCTTGTCTAAATTAATCGGAGCGCATAATCAGGTTATACCAGTATCGCATATCCGCAAGCAAGATGAAGCCGCCATCAAGGCTGAGTTTAAGGATTATCCAAATGTAATTACCGATTATATTACTTCTGATGAAGACCGCGGAGATGTCATCAGTCTTAAATTTTTAGATAAGAATAATCGCCTCGAGCAACAAACAGGATTCATGAATCCCATCTTGCCTGATGATATACAGGATTTGATGGATTGCCATGTGTATGTTTTTGTACCCATCAGCGATTATGAAATTTCTTTGGATACGCTCGCATATATCAAAGCCAACAGCAATGGTGTAATTGTGTTTGATGCCCACGGACCAACAACCGCATGTTTGATTAATGGCAAACGCGAGCGCAGGTTCTGGCTTGAGCGCGACCAATGGCTGCCATTTATTGATGTCTTGAAGATGAATGCCGAAGAAGCGGCTTGCTGCTGGTTCAAAGAAGAATTTGATGTTGATGAAATGGCCAAAGAACAGGAGCTGACAGAAGAAGAGCGCAGAAAGTTTGCGCATCATTGTATTGACAAGGGTGTGAAGT
>DAOLDI010000070.1:0-8258 GCA_035327445.1 Cyclobacteriaceae bacterium
CGATCGCGGATTTCTCCACCCGAACCGGTGGCTGCCCCATTGAAAGGCTCTACCGTTGTAGGAAAGTTGTGTGTTTCGGCTTTCAGCGATAAAACCGATTCAATGCTTTTAGTGGTAAAGTATTCGGGAATATCTTGCCTGATGGGCGAGAACTGTTGAATCACCGGACCTTTGATAAATGCTACATTGTCTTTGTAGGCCGATACCAGCAAATTGGGATTGGTCTTGGAGGTAAGTTTAATCAGTTGGAACAGACTGCTGGGTTTTTCCTCTCCGTCAATAATAAATGTACCATTGAAAATTTTATGGCGGCAGTGTTCTGAGTTCACCTGCGAGAAGCCAAATACTTCGCTATCCGTGAGTTTGCGGCCCAGTTCTTTGCTTACATTTTCCAGGTAAGCCACTTCTTCATCGCTCAAGGCTAGACCTTCCTGCTTGTTGTATGCTGCAATATCTGCTATGGCTGTGATGGGCTCGGGTGTGTGCTGAATGTCGAATAAATCCTGACCTAAAACTTCATATTGATGCATCAGCATGCGGTCATATTTGCTTTCGCTGCTGGCAGGTACAAATTCTTCTATGCGCAGAATACCCGCGATGCCCATGATCTGGGTAATCTCTACCGCATTGGTGCTCCAGGGGCTTACCATTTCTTTACGCGGACCAATGAATTTAACATGCAGTGTGTCTTCAGCTACTGGTACTGCGCCTGAAAAAAGCCATTGCAATTTGGCTATGTCTTGATCTGAGGGTTTTGTGAGAGATTGAACTGCGTAAATATGAGCTTGTGGGGTTCTGAAAAATACGATCATGCCTGGGGTATCGTGTTAAGGCGCAAAAGTAGATAAATCTGAAATAGTTTTTGTTCTATAAAACTGAATTCTGAGCACTACAATCAGATAATTTCTTGCTACTAAATGATCTATTAGAAGTTGAGTAACCAGACCGCAAACGCTTGCAATTACAATTCGGAAAATTAAATCTTCAAAGCCTAAACTTTCCCTTAATCAGCCCGTTATAGGCTTGTATAAACAACGGAAACTTTTGGTATATCAAAAGTTTCCATAGTTTTGCAGCCCTTATGGAAAACACAGAAAGCAAGGAAAAAATACTAAAAGGAGCCGAAGAGCTGTTTTTGAGATTTGGTGTTCGCAGTGTGTCGATGGATGATATTGCCCGGCACCTGGGCATTTCTAAAAAGACCATTTACCAGTACTTCAAGGATAAGGATGATATCGTAACCATTATCACCAAAAACTATTTTGAAGAAGACAGGCAGATTTATGAAGAGGTGATACACAATTCTGCAAATGCTATTGAAGAGGCTATGGGTTGTTCTCAATGCCTGCGTAAGCAAATTCAAGATTTAAATCCTTCACTGTTATTCGATTTACAGAAATACCATCCGGAGGCCTGGAAGGTTTACCTGGATTTTAAAAAAGGATTTATCCGCGAGGGCATCATCAACAATATCAAAAGGGGCATAAGTGAAGGTTATTTCCGAAGCGATATCAACCCGGAGATACTGGCCAGTTTCCGTCTTGAGCAGGTGCAGCTTGCTTTTGATGAAAATATTTTCCCGGAAGAGAAGTACAAAATGACCGAAGTGCAGATGCACTTGTTCGATCATTTCATACAGGGCATGCTTACAGCAAAAGGTCGCGCCCTGTTCGAGAATTATAAAAGCCTGAAAAATCAAACTATTATAAAAGAATCATGAAAAAACTTTTATCATTTACTACAGCTCTGGTTTTGCTTGCCATTTATGCGCAGGCACAATCAGTAAGATCAATTAGCCTCGATGAGGCTAAAGCCTATGCGCTTGAAAATTCTCCGCTGTATAAAAACGCGGTATTGGATGAGCGCATTGCTGCTGCCCGTGTTAAAGAAACAGTTGGCATTGGTTTACCTCAGGTAAACGGTTCAGTACAATTAACCCATAACGACAGGCTGCGCAGAGCATTTTTCGCGGTGGGTCCTAACAACCCCATCACTGCGGGTAATCCTGAGTTTGATGGTTTGCCCGATGGCAGCGTGATAGCAGTTGAAAACTTCTTTCAGTTGCGCTCCAGTGCTGATGCAGGCATCTCTGTTAACCAATTGATTTTTAATGGTTCATATCTGGTAGGTTTGCAGGCCGCCAATGCGTACAAAGAATTTTCTGAGAAGTCGAGAATTCAGACTAAGGAAGAACTCATCAATAATGTTACCCGAGCTTATTACGCAACGGTAATTAATAAAGAAAGGGTAAAACTTTTTGAAAGCAATATTGCCCGGGTCGATTCATTATTGCGCAATACCAAAGCCTTGTTCGAAAATGGTTTTGCAGAAAGTATTGATGTTGACCGCATACAGGTGAGTTTGAATAACCTGAAAACTGAGCGTGATAATTTTTATAACCTGCAGTTGCTTTTTCTTGAAAACCTGAAGATGCAAATCAATTATCCGATGGCAGAACTTCTTGATGTAAGCGAAAGTATTACAGATTTAGACCTTCAGGCAGATATTGCCTCATACCAGCAAAGCTGGTCGTACAGCAACCGCCCCGATTATGCGGTACTGGAAACACAGCGCAAATTGCAGAGTCTTGATGTTAAGAATAATTATGCAGAGGGTATGCCCAGTATTTCAGCTTTTGCTAACCTGGGTTATTTCACGCAATCGCCAAACATACCAGGCTTGTTCAGAACAGAAACTAATATTCCTGCAACTGATTTTGTTGGGCCCGATAAGTATTATGCCTACACTACTTTTGGTGTAAGCCTGAATATACCCATGTTTTCTGGTTTACAAAGAAGCTACAGGGTGCAGCAATCTAAATTGACCCTGCAGAAAATTGAGAACGGATTCAATAGTCTTAAGGCAGGCATTGATCTTGAAATTAAGCAGGCATTAACCAATTATCAGAACAGCAGGCGTTCAATGGAGGCGCAGCAAAGCAACATGGAACTGGCAGATAAAATTGCCCGCGTAACCAAAATAAAATATACAGAAGGTATAGGTTCAAACCTGGAAGTAATTGAAGCAGAGTCAGCTTTGAAAGAGGCACAAATCAATTATTACAATTCACTTTATGAAGTCATCATCGCAAAAACAGATTTAGAAAAAGCTTTTGGAAAACTTGTAGACATTAACGAGAAATAAAAACATAACATGCAATATCATATACTTATGAAAAATACTTCTTTAATAATTACCCTGGCAAGTGCTTTAGTATTTGCTGCATGTTCAGGCGAGCAGTCTGAGCAAACTTTAATTGAGAAAAAACGCACAGAGCTTGCCAAAGCTCAA
Source organism: Cyclobacteriaceae bacterium (assembly GCA_035327445.1). Classification (GTDB taxonomy): domain Bacteria; phylum Bacteroidota; class Bacteroidia; order Cytophagales; family Cyclobacteriaceae; genus DAOLDI01. Next base: position 3,292 of record DAOLDI010000070.1, read on the forward strand.
AAAGAATATGAAGATCTGAGAGCTAAAGTTGCTGCTATTGAGAAAGAGCTGAAAGAGATTGATCCCAGCTTTGTAAAATCAAATACCAATGCTATTCTGGTTTCAACTTTCAGTCCGGAGAAGCAGGCCTTTGAGCATAAAATGGATGTGCGCGGTGCGGTTGAATCGAGGCGCAATGTATTAATAAGCGCCATTGCCGGTGGCGAAATCAAAACTGTGCATGTTAAAGAAGGTCAGCCGGTTAAAAAGGGTGATTTGCTCATCAGCCTGGATGCGGATATCATCAGAAATAATATTGCTGAATTAAAAACTGCATTAGACTTAGCTAAAACGGTGCATGAAAAGCAAGAGCGTTTATGGAAGCAGAACATTGGTACAGAGATACAATATCTGCAAGCAAAAAATAACAAAGAATCTTTAGAGCGCAGGTTGGCAACTGCTAATTCACAACTTGACCAGGCTATAATTCGTGCACCTTTTACCGGCACTGTAGATGAAGTACGTGCGCGTGAAGGTGAAATGGCTGCGCCCGGTATGCCACTGCTGCGCATGGTGAATCCAGATGAGATGTATATCAAAGCAGATGTTTCAGAAAGATTTATCGGCAGATTTAATGCCGGTGATCAGGTGGAGGTTTATTTTCCTTCAGTTGATAAAAACATTAACACGCGCATCAGCTCGGTAGGTCAGGTGATCAATCCGGAAAACAGAACCTTTATGGTTGAGATTCTTTTGCCCGCCAATATTGCTTTCACCTTAAAGCCCAATCAGGTAAGTGTAATTCGCATGCGCGATTATTTCAATCCTGAAACATATGTATTGCCTACCAAACTTGTACAACGCGATGACCAGGGCACATTTGTTTTTGGTTTGATTGCCAAAGGAGAGCAGCAGTATGCGCAAAAAATATATGTTGAGACCGGATATAGTTATGAAAGTCAGACAGAGATCATCAATTCATTTAAGGGTAATGAAGTTTTGGTTGACAAAGGTTTCCGCGATTTGACGGAAGGAGTTGAAGTTGTAATAGCTGATGGGCCACAACCTGTTGCTAAAAATGGTGTAGCACTTAAGAAATAATAAAACAGCGCAGCAAAATCATATGAGTCAAAACTATAATATTCCCGAAGAAGCGCCTAAGAAGATTGATAAGGAGTTTAAACTAACTTCTTATGCACTCAGAAATAAGACTACTGTTTACTTTCTAACATTCCTGGTTGTGGTAATGGGTATAAGCAATTATATTTCTCTACCCAAAGACAGTTATCCTGAAGTAGAGCAACCTATTATTTATATAGGAACTGCTTATCCGGGCAATTCTCCTTTAGATATGGAGAACCTGGTTACGCGCCCCATTGAGAAAGAACTTAATTCAATTTCTGAGATTGAAAAGATCAATTCAACTTCAGTACAGGATTACAGCACCATTATCATCGAGTTTGATCCTAAAACATCCGTACAGGATGCACTTACAAAAGTTAAAGATGCAGTAGACAGGTCTAAACCAGAGCTTCCCAACGACTTGCCGGCTGATCCTAATGTGTTTGAACTGAACTTTTCAGAGTTCCCCATCATGAATATCAACCTGTCTGGAAATTATTCTTTAGATGAGTTGAATAAATATGCAGAATACCTGGAAGATGAAATTGAAAAAATAAGGGAAGTTTCAAAAGTTGATATACGCGGTGTAGATCAAAAAGAGTTGCGCATAAAGGCTGATCCCTATCAAATGGAAGCGCGCAATATCAATTTTGGTGATATTGAAAATGCCATAAAAGCTGAGAACGTAACACTCTCAGGCGGAAATGTTTTAGACGATGGCGTGCGCAGAACCATTCGTGTATTGGGTGAATTTGAAGATCCGCGCCAGCTGCTTGATGTGGTAGTGAAGCATGAGAAGGGCAACATTGCCTACCTGCGCGATGTAGCAACTGTTGAATTCAGCTATAAAGACAAAACAAGTTATGCCCGTTTAAATGGAGAACCTGTTGTAATGGTGGATGTTGTTAAGCGCAGCGGAGAAAATTTAATTGATGCCACTAAAAAAATCTATACGGTTTTAGCAAAGGCAAGAGCTGAGGTTTTACCTGAAGACCTGAATATTTCAATTACCAACGATCAGTCTGAGTTTACAGTTGAAATGGTATCCAGTCTTGAAAACAATATCATCTCAGGTGTGATTCTGGTTGTATTGGTATTACTTTTCTTTTTAGGTACACGCAATGCTTTGTTTGCGGGTATGGCCATTCCGCTATCTATGTTTTTATCATTTGTGATACTGGGTGCATTTGGCATTACCATTAACATGATGGTACTCTTTGGGCTTATCATGGCTCTAGGTATGCTGGTAGATAATGGAATTGTGGTTGTTGAAAATGTGTACCGTTTAATGGAGCAAGGTTACAAACCCATGGATGCTACGCGCCTGGGTGTTGGCGAAGTAGCCTGGCCTATCATTGCATCAACAGCAACAACCCTGGCGGCATTTTTACCCCTGGCCATGTGGCCTGGTATCATGGGTGAGTTCATGAAGTACCTGCCCATTACTTTAATTGTTGCCCTTAGTTCTTCTTTGTTTGTTGCTCTGGTGATTAACCCCATCTTCATTGCCACTTTTATGAAAGTTGATGGCAATGGTGTTGAACTTAATATCAAAAGAATTTGGAAGATGGTAATTATTTTCCTGGTGTTGGGCGCAATATTGCTATTACTGAAAGTAACTGTAATAGGAAATCTGCTGATTGTTTATGCACTTTTAACTTTACTCAATATTTACATACTCACTCCGCTGTCTAAAAACTTTCAGCGCGGACTGCTGCCAGTTATAGAGCGCATGTATGCAGTTACTATTGCTGTTGCACTCAAAGGAAAAAATCCATACCTGTTCTTCTTTGGTACCATTGCCTTAATGGTGGTGTCTATTTCGCTTTTTATAGTAAGGAGTCCCGAAATAATTTACTTCCCCATCAATGAACCAAAATATGCCAACGTGTTTATTGAGTTTCCGGTGGGAACAGATATTGAAGTAACCAATGAGTTCTCTCTGGTGCTGGAAGAAAAAGTAATGGCTGTAATTACACCTTATCAAAATATTGTAGAATCAGTAACGGCAAACGTGGGGCAGGGGACTTCAGATCCAAACGACCCTTCAGGTATCGGGCAATCAGATACGCCACATAAAGCCAGAATTACCGTAAACTTTGTGGAATACAAAAAGCGTGGAGGCATTAATACGCAAACCGTGCTTGATGAAATGCGAAATGCCGTAAAGGGATATCCGGGTGTAACGGTTACGGTTGATAAAGACGCGGCTGGTCCGCCAGCCGGTAAGCCCATCAGCATTGAATTGTCGGGTGATGACCTGGCTACGCTTATGCGCCTGGGCGAGCAGATGAAAAATTACATCAATGAATCAGGTATACCCGGCATCGAAAAACTGAAAACTGATCTTGAGATAGGCAAGCCAGAATTGATTGTAGATATAGACCGAGAAAAAGCAAGGCGCTTTGGTCTGTCAACTTATATGGTGGCTGATGAAGTGCGCACTTCTTTGTTTGGTAAAGAGATTTCTAAATTCAAACAGGGCGAAGATGATTATGAAATTCAGTTAAGACTGGATGATAAGTATCGCTATGATGTTGACGCACTCTTGAATAAGAGTGTAACCTTCCGCGATCAAAGCAGTGGCCGTATTGTGCAGGTACCTATTTCATCTATTGCACAAGCTGAATTGAGTTCAACTTATGGATCAATAAAAAGAAAAGACCTTAAGCGGGTAATCAACATTACTTCAAATGTGCTTAGCGGTTATAACCCCACAAAAATAACAGCGCAGATCAAAGATTTACTGGAAGATTTTAGCATGCCACCGGGTTATTCATACAAGTTTACCGGTGAGCAAGAGCAACAGGCAGAGCAGTTCGAATTTTTATTTGGCGCTTTATTGCTTGCGGTGGGCATCATCTTCTTCATTATCGTGGCGCAGTTCAATAAACTTACAACACCTATCATCATTATGACAACCGTACCTTTAAGTACCATTGGTGTATTTCTGGGGCTGGTTATATTCAATATGAATTTCGTGGTGATCATGACCATGGTGGGTATCATCTCGCTTGCCGGTGTGGTAGTAAACAATGCCATTGTATTGCTTGATTTTATTGAATTGAAGCGCAAGCGCATGCGCGAAGAGCAAGGCGTTGATCGACTTGAAATGCCTGACGTGATTTTGGCCATTAAAGAGGCAGGTAAAACCAGGTTGCGCCCGGTATTGCTTACGGCAATTACCACAGTTTTAGGTTTGATTCCGCTGGCAGTGGGTATCAATATTGATTTTATCGGATTGTTTCAAAACTATAACCCCGACTTCTATGTAGGTGGTGATAGTGTGATATTCTGGTCGCCATTATCATGGACCATCATATTTGGGTTAATCTTTGCAACTTTCCTTACCCTGGTGATTGTTCCTGTAATGTATTTATTCTTTGCCCGTATTAACCGCGCCTTGAACATAGCCTGATCAATCAAACAGAAATAAATAATCTTAACCGGATGATATGACCGTAGTATTTGTATTGATAAGTATTTTTCTGCTGATAGATTTTTACACCTATCAATCGGTTAAGGTTGCTTCAAAAGCTTTAAGGCCTTTCTGGAGAGTAAGTGTGCGTTATGCATTCTGGTTCGTTACGCTTGTCACCATTGTATTGCTTGTTTGGTACATGATGGGCAATGTATATCGCACCAGCACAGTAGCTCGAAATTTTGCCATGGTATGGGTTAGCCTGATTTACTTTTCAAAATTCTTTGCGGTGCTCATCATTTTTGCTGATGATATCAGAAGATTCATAAAATGGATTTACTCATTTTTTACCAGCGAAGAGAAAAAAGAAAGCATGAAGGGTGGTATAACCCGCTCTGAATTTTTGATGAAGACAGCATTGGTTACTGCAACAATTCCTTTTGCA
>DAOLDI010000071.1:0-8207 GCA_035327445.1 Cyclobacteriaceae bacterium
AGCTTTAAACTTGGCAGAAACCTGGTGCATTACGCGGTTCAAAAAAATCATTTAGGATTTTATCCGGCACCATCTGCTATACTAGCCTTTCAGGAAGAATTGCGCAGCTACAAAACTTCCAAGGGAGCCGTACAATTTCCTTTAGATAAACAATTGCCTGTAACGCTTATCAAAAAAATGGTAAAATTCAGGGTAAAGGAAGAAAGCGAGCGCGTGAAATTTAAGAAGTAGCATCTGCAAATTCAGATGAGTCGCCCGGCAGGAGCAGAGTGACTGAGTAGGCCCATTTGATGATGTAGTATTAGCTTTGAGTAAATGTAAATCAGCCATATGAATAAGACCACCATGAAAGCCGCTGTGTATTATCGTTATGGCGGACCAGAAGTAGTAAAAGTGCAGGAAATTCCGCTACCAGTTCCGGCTGAAAATGAAGTGCTGATACAAGTAAAGTGCAGTGGTGTAAACCGAACTGATACGGGCTTCAGATCAGCTGAATATTTTATCTCCAGGTTTTGGTCGGGTTTGTTTAAACCAAAATATCCTGTGCTGGGCTGCCAGTATGCAGGAGTAGTTACAGCATGCGGAGCAAACGTTAAGGAGTTTAAGCCGGGCGATCGGGTTTTTGGATTTGATGATGCGCACTTTGGTGCCAATGCTGAATATGTATGTAAACCTGAAAAGGGTGCTATTGCACATATACCGGCAGAAATTGATTTTGAAACGGCAGCCATGTTAACCGAAGGAGCCAATTATGCGCTCTGCAATATAAGGGCAGCAAAAGTACAAGCTGGTCAAAGGATTTTGGTAAATGGGGGTACCGGTGCCATTGGCTCAGCGGCTATTCAACTGCTGAAACATTTTGGTGCTTATGTGGTGGCCGTATGTGCAACAGCACATCTTGATAAAGTAAAATTATTAGGCGCTGACGAAGTGATAGACTATACGCAAGAAGATTTTACGCAATCAGATCAATCATTTGATTTTGTGTTTGACGCGGTTGGTAAAAGTACTTTTGGCAAGTGCAGAAGAATATTGAAGGCTAAAGGCGTTTACATTTCAACAGAGTTAGGCCCGGGTATTCAAAATCCCTGGTTGGCTTTATTCACACCTTTGGCGGGTGGAAAACGTTTGTTGTTTCCTATACCTACTTTTCCAAAAGAAGATTTAAATTTTTTAGCTTCATTGGCTCTGGAAGGAAAATTTAAACCCTTATTGGATAGAACTTATCAACTGCAGGAAATTGCAGAAGCGCATCACTATGTGCAGCAAGGATTTAAAATCGGTAATGTTTTAATCACCATGAATTGATTTGCATGTATAAGCTGAATACCATGAAATATATTTTTGTGATCTGTTTTTTAATGCTTGGCTTAATGACGGCTTGCAGGCAAGAGTCAAAAATTCAGCAACATGAAGTATTTGTAGCAGGAGCTATGCGCGAGGTGATGCGCGAAGGGAAATTATGGGCTAATATAAAATTAGATACGCTGAAACCACGTGCGCATTTATATGGCTTGGGACCCTCAGCATATCTGAACGCTGAACTATTGATAATGGATGGCAAAGTTTATCGGGCTGAAGTTAGGTCAGACAGCAGTATGCTGTTGAAAGAAGACTTCACAAGTGAAGCACCATTTTTTGTGTATACACATGTGGCTGCCTGGGAAGCGCATACCTTGCCGGATACAGTATTTGATTTACAAAGTCTGGAAGATTACCTGCACAAAATCAGCCGTAACAGGGAAAAAGCGTTTGCATTTAAACTTGCGGGTAAAGCTGAGTTTAGCCTGATACACCTGGTTAACCTTCCTGTTGGAGCGGAAGTGAAATCGATGAGTGATGCGCATCAGGGAAAAATACAATATGCATTGGAGGATTATGAAGTAGATATGCTTGGTTTTTTCTCCACACAACACCAGGGCATTTTTACGCATCATGATAGTTTTATCCATCTGCACCTGATCAGTAAAGATTTGAATTGGATGGGCCATGTTGATGAACTCCACTTTCATGAAATGCAACTCTACTTACCTGCCGGCATAGGGTTTCAATAAAAAAACCCCGGACATTGTCCGGGGTAACCTAAACTAATTTAACCTGTATTACCTATTAACTTTTCTTTTGGCCTTTCACCGGCACTGTTCTGAATTGCCCGAAGCTCATAGTTCCCTCAAAGTTTTCACCTTCTACAGTGGTATTAACTTCAATCAGCACTTCGTTACCGCCAAAATTTACTTTGTATGTAAAGTACAAGCTATTGCCAATTACTGAAACATCGGTGAGTTCAGCTTCTTGTCTCATCATATTGCTCTTGATGGTGCCGGTGTATTTACCTTCTTCCAGTATCAGATTTATTTCTCCGGTTCCAGGCTGTTGACCTTCTATAACATAAGTCCAGCTGCCACTAACATCTGCATCAGGTATGGCAGGGTCAGCTACTGTTGCAGGCCTGCTAGCGGGTTTGCCTGCACCAGCGCTAAAGGCTGGCATAGCAGCACGTGTGGCACCGGCTGCACCTTGTTGCGCTTGTCCTGCGTCCATACTCATAAAATCTCCACCGTTGCCATCTTTCATGTCATCGTTATTGATACTTTTTCTTCTGCGTGGGCGCTGATCAAAACTCATCTTACCAATTCGGTAACTGAAATTTATTTTAAAGTTCATGTTGTACAACTCAGTTGTACTGCGCTGGCTGATAGTAGGTGTTGTTAATTCACTATTTATTTTGAAAGGTGTGAATACAAAGTTCTCGGCACCTATACCAAAACTTCCGCGTTTTTCAGCAAAGCTTTTGTTCAAGCTCAGGCTGTACACACCAAAGCCACCTCTGTAACCTTGCAGTTGCACTTGCGCGCCACGGTAAAATCCGAAGGCCTGCAATGCCCAATCGTTTTTCAATTTATATGTACCGAATAAACGGCCGCTGATTACCCAGCCCTGATTAGAAGCGGTAAGTTCAGGATTAGGATCGTTATTGCTTAAGCTTGCATAATAAACATCAGAGCTACCATTTAAAGTAAGATTTCCCATGGTTACGCTGGCAAAGGCGCTCATACCGTAGGCATCTTCTCTGCCAATGTTTCTGAATGTAGTGCGTATAGTATCTTGTCCAATTACATCGCGAATACTTTGGATGGCATTGTTGGTGTTACGTGCAAAACCTGAAAGATTAAGTGCAGTACCTTTGATCATCATACTGTAGCTCAATTCAAAGTTATTGGTAAACTCAGGGTCGAGGCTGGGATTTCCAACAGTAATGTTAAGCGGGTTAGATGCCTGCAGGTTAGGATTTAAGAATCGGATGGAAGGACGCTGAATTCTTCGGTTATAAGAGGCTTTCATTGTATTGCCGTTCGTTAATCTTTTTGAGGCATTTAAGCTGGGCACCAAAGTACCATAAGCTGGTATGGCAATGGTTTCGTTGCCAGAAAAGTTGGCTTTGATATCAGTGTACTCATAACGAGCACCACCTTTAAAGCTCATCGATTTACCTGTGTTGTAAGTATAGGCCAGGTAAGTTGCAGAAACGTTCTGATCATAGTTTAGTACGTTGGTAAGTCTGCTATCTGTTAAAGGAAGAAACTCACCATCGGCACCATCAGCAAAGAAGAATTTAAAATCACTTTGTACAATACGGGCAATTTGCTTTGCGCCTACTTCCAGAATCTGATTGTCTTTTATGGGTGTTTGATAATCAACCTGAATGGTCATTTCCTGGTTATAGCTGAAGTTTTCATTCAACTGCCTGTTGATGACTGAAAAATCATTCTGATTGATAAGACTGTTAATGAAATTATTGTTTCTGTTGTTGCGACTAAATAATGCCAGCACGCTTAATTCTTGCTGAGGTTTCTCAAAAGTTTTGGTATAAGATAGGTTGAGGTCAAGATTCTCGGAGTTGTCAAGGGTGTTTACATCGCGTAAAGCGCTGTTGAAAAGTTGATCATTGATGAATGTTTCTGTTAATAAACCATCCTGCCAGCTTCTGCCATTTCTGGCGCCAACTCTTACAGAACCGGTTAATGAATTGTATTTATTGATGTCGTAATCGAAACCCAGGTTGTAATTTCCGAATAAGTTATTATTACGGGTTTCTGCGCGCTGTGTGTTTACTAAAATATCGCTGTTGGCATTGCGTGTGGTTTGCTCATTGCTAAAACCACCCTGTACATTGTAATTGGCACGGCCCCAGCCACCCAATGAAATACCCAATTTACCTTTTCTGATGTTTCCGTTAAGGCCCAGATTAGAACCACGATAGCCTGCGCTGCTGTTGATATTTAATGTTGCGCCTTCTAAGGTGCTTTTCTTGGTAATGATGTTGATGATACCTGCTGATCCTTCTGCATCATAGCGTGCAGATGGCGATGTAATTACTTCTACTGATTTAATTTGTTCTGCCGGTATTTGTCTCAAAGCATCAGACACATTACTGGCCATGATGGTAGAGGGCTTGTTGTTAATCAAAACGGTTACATTTGAGTTTCCACGCAAGCTTACGTTGCCATCAAAGTCAACCGATAATAAAGGTACTCGCTGCAATACGTCAGTAGCATCGCCACCACGTGCGGTATCATCATTCTCTGCGTTGTATACTGTTCTGTCTACGCGTTCTTCAATCAAAGCACGCTGACCTTCTATAACTACATCCTTCAAAAAAGTTGAACCTGAAGACATCTTTATAACGCCCAGGTCAATATTGTCTTTGCCTTCGCTTAGCTGAACTTCAACTTCAATGTTTTCAAAACCGATGAATGAAATCACCAGCTTGAAATTTCCTGAAGGCACCTTGCTCAAAGTGAATTTTCCTTTGGCATCCACAATGGTTCCGTCTATAGGTCTGTTACTGTCAGGTTCTGTTAGGGCCACAGTAGCAAACTCAACTGGTGCGTTGTTATCTTCTTCTACTACTGTTCCGGTAATTTTACCATTGCCCGGGCGTTGTGCCCAGCTTAATTGGCTAAGCAGTAAAAGCACAAACGCAAGAGATAATTGCTTTGTCATTTTATTAGTTAAAAAATTAAAAGTCATGTTGATTCTGTATTTCGATCCGATCAATTAAACCGCAAATGAAGCCTTAAGTTGCTGATGCTTTAGCAGCTTTAGACATTTGAAGTCATTTACTCGACTGTTCCAGTATTTATTCGACAATCGGGCATTTGAGGGCTTTTAAGGCAATTGTCGAGTAATTGATATGGATGGTATAAAACTTCCGTTAAACGGTAAACCTTTTTGGGCTAAGCCGTATTTTTATACCGGTCTGATGATAATGTAACTAATCGGACAGCGCATTCATGAACATTCAAAATTATTTTCAGCGTAACCGGGTTCTTATTCTGCACTTTCTGTTTTGGTGCATTTATATCTCTTTTACTTTTTACCAGATCAATTTTTATCAACAGCAAAGAGGCTATGACTGGTCAAGGGCGCTCAATTTCACGCTGGTACAATTGGGCTTTACAGCTTTCGTGGCTTATCTCAACTATTTCATCTTCTTGCCCCGTTTTCTGGAGCATAAAAAACTACTGAGATACATTGTTGAATTCATGATACCTTTTATCATCATCATTTCAACACGTATTTTCATTCAGCGTTACATGATAGATGGCTTTAGTACGCGTGAAGGTTATTTCTATTCCAACTTATATATAGTGCAGGTAGCTTCTATCACTTTGTTCATTTCCATTTTTGTTGGTATGCTTCGCTTTGTAGCCGATTGGTTTGAATTAGAAGCCAAGAAAAAAGAAATTGAGAATGAGCGTTTAATGGCCGAGCTGAATTTTTTAAAGGCACAGATAAACCCGCACTTTTTATTCAATACACTCAATAATCTGTATTACCTGGCTTATTCAAAATCAGAGAACACTACTGAGGTGATTGACAAGTTGTCAAAGATGATGCGTTACATGATTTATGATTCGAATCATTCTACAGTATTGTTAAGTAAAGAAATTGAGTACATGCAGAACTATATTAGCCTGGAGCAATTGCGCCTGAATAATGAAGTGCCTATAAATTTTAAGGTTGAAGGTGATGTAAACCAACTGAAAATAGTACCCTTAATATTAATTACCTTTCTTGAAAATGCATTTAAGCATGGGGTTACCAGCAAAAGCAATAAGTCCTGGATAAATGTACATTTGAAACTGGAAGGCAAGCGCTGTACCTTTATAGTTGATAACAGTAAGCAGCCATTACCTGCGGATAGTAAAGAGGGTAAGTCTGGCATAGGATTGCAAAATGTGCAAAGAAGATTGGAACTTAGTTATCCGGGTAAATACAGCTTGCAGGTAATTGATGCCGAAGATAATTATCAGGTTGAATTGAAAATGGATCTGGCTTGAAAATAAACTGCCTCATAGTAGATGATGAGCCATTGGCACGCAAGCTGATGACCGATTATGTGAGCAAAGTAAGCAGCCTTAACCTGGTAGACGTTTGTGAAAATGCCTTGCAGGCATTTGAGCTGCTTAAAAAGGAAAATATTGATTTATTATTTCTGGATATACAAATGCCCGAAATTACAGGTATATCATTCATCAAAAATTTACAGCACAAACCAATAGTTGTTTTTACAACGGCCTATTCAGAGTATGCATTAGAGGGATATGAACTGGATGTGCTTGATTACCTTTTGAAGCCCGTTACTTTTGAACGTTTTATCAAAGCCGTGGATAAAGTTACAGCCAGGTTGCAGACACCGGAAGCCCAGACTGGTAAGGGAAATTTAGCGGAAGAGAAATCAAAAGATTTTGTATTCATCAAAGATGGTACGCGGCATATAAAGCTCATGCTCAGAGATATTTTATTTGTTGAGGGCCTGAAGGACTATGTGAGCATACATACCACAAACCAAAAAATTGTCACACTGCAGCGCATGAAGAACATGGAGGAGCTATTACCTGCAGATGTTTTCCTGCGCATTCATCATAGTTATATTGTGAACATGCAGGCCGTTGATAGTGTGCAGAAACATGAAGTGCGCATTGCGGGCAAAGTGCTTCCTGTTAGCGATAGCTACCGCAAAGTGCTCAAAGCCTACATTGAAGGCAAACAGATGTAATAATCAGGTGGTTTTCAGGAAATTCTTGTGAAACTACTAAGGTTAACCTAAGAATTGGGAGAACTCGGGTAAAAAGAGTGGAGCATATCGGAGTCGAACCGATGACCTCTACAATGCCATTGTAGCGCTCTAGCCAGCTGAGCTAATGCCCCATAAATACTCTTGTGTCGCAAATATATTTTAAATTGATTTACCTGCAAATGGATAGATTTAACCTTTACTAATTGAATATAGATCAGGCACATAAGTCAGCATTAGCCGGGAAAAACTAATTGGTATGAATTAATAATTTTGTAATTTTCACAATCAAGTTACTCCTATTCAGAAATATAGATGGCTAAGCTCAAGAATATAATCAAGCAACTCTCTGAAAAAGACTATAAGGAACTTTACAATTATCTGATTAACAGTAACGCGGAGAAATCTGCGTTTTTACTGAAAGCTATGCGCGATAAGCACCTTACAGATGCCCGCATTATGCTTGAACTTGAAGTAAATGAAAACGCCTATTACACGCTCCGTTCCAGGCTACACCTTAAAATTGAAGAATTCTTGTATGAGGAGCTGGCAGGTGCCAGAACAGAAATACTGCGCAAAGTGGCCAATATAAATGAGCTTCTTTTTTCTAAAAGGAAGACCATTGCCATTGCCACGCTAAAGAAAATTGAAAAGGAATTGATTGATTATGATTTGTCGAACGAACTCACAATTGTTTACAAGTCATTAAAAAAGCTTCATATTAATTCTCCAGATTACTACCAATACTCACAACTTTACAATAAGCATGTGGCTTATACGCTTGCTATAGATAAGGCAGAAGACCTTTTAGCAGAGTACTTTAAGAAATATGGCAGCTATTTTCTTTCAGGTATTGAAAAAGAGAAGCTTGAGTTAAGCCTTTTGATGCGTGAAATGCAGAATGTATCCAACCTCTACAAATCGCATCGATTGTATGTGTATACTAATGCCATGCTGATATGGCACAGGCTTTTTGTAGAAGGTGGAGAGAGCATGGATCCTGAGGCTGAATCTGTTGAAGATATTCTGCACAATGTGCAGAAGATTTTCGATACTTATCACATGGATACAATTTACTACCACCTGGACATTGTATTCGATTTTCTTCGATTAGAATATTACAATC
>DAOLDI010000072.1:0-8194 GCA_035327445.1 Cyclobacteriaceae bacterium
CCCAGTATCAAAACAATTTCAATGCGCAGGTTTGCACCTGCTGAACCTGCCACTACTGCAAAGGTAGTTACAATACCATCCATTGAACCATACACCGTTTCAGGCAGATATTCCTGAATATCCTTCATCCACCTGCGTGTGCCATGCAGTTTTTCTTCTGTTTGATAATTAAGTGAGGATTTACCCGGCATCAGAAATTGCTATAGAAAAAAATCAATTAAACTCAATGTATGCATTGATATTGATACGCTGAACCGGATTGCGCGGATCATTGCTGTACACAGTAATTACTTTTGGTTGATTGGCTCTTCGCCCTTCTGTACTGAAACTTACCTGTACGCTTGTACTTTCACCTGGCTTTAGTGATTTCTTCTCTGCACTGGCTGTTACACAGGTGCAGTTAGACTGTATGTCGCGTATGTGCAGCACAGATGCCCCGTTATTAGTAAATACAAAATTCTTATTGGCAACTGCGTTGGCTTTCAGTTTACCGAAATCATAAGTAGTTTGATCTATGTCTAATACAGGTGCTTTTTTCAAATCGGCTTCAGATAAATTCGAAAAGTCTTCTTCCAGCATGGCATACACATTGATATTTTTCACTGGCATACTGGCATCATTGCTTATGATCAGAATATTATCGGTTTGAAATCCGTAGGCCTTTTTCAATGCAGGTGAATAGGTGATTTTCAAACTAGCCCTGCTGCCCGGTTCAATGACTTTCAGATTTACTTCGGCTTTCAGATAAGCTGTCTGATTTTGTATCTCCCTGATTTCAATTGCCTGCTCAGCTTCATTGTATAATTCAAGCTCTTTTACTATTGCTTGCTGGTTAATAAAAACCTTACCAAGGTTTAATGAATTTGACTTTAACCTGAGCATGCCCATTTTAGCCGGAAACTCTGTAACAAGCGGAGCATTTACAGGCAATACCCTACCGGTGATTTGCAGATTCAAAGGCTCAGCGCCATCAAACATTACCGTAAGCGATTTATTGAAATAACCAGGCCTGGCTTTCGGATCATATTGTGCCTTCACATAACCTGTTTGTCCGGGAAGCACCGGATCTTTACTCCAACCGGGTGTAGTGCAGCCACAAGAAGCATTTACCCGAATGATGTTAATGGGCTTATCAGAATTATTGGTAAAAATAAACTCATGCGTAGCAGGCCCATCAGCTTCTTTGATTTCTCCGAAATCATGTACAAGCTCTTTGAAATTCACCGGGGCCTTCTGTGCAGCAAGAAAAGTAGTAATACTTAAAAGCAGAATACTCAAGATCAATCTCATGAATTATTTGTTTAAAAAGACAAACAAAATTAAACTATTATTCGATTCAGTTTTTAGCTTTATTTGCGCTTAATTCATTATGGCAAGAATACTTACAGGCATACAGAGCAGTGGTAAACCGCATTTAGGAAACATTTTGGGCGCCATACAGCCCGCCATTGCACTTTCTAAGCAAAGTGGTAATGAATCGCTGTTTTTTATTGCCGATTTACACTCATTAACCACCATTAAAGACGCAGCGCAACGCACAGAAAATACCCGCGCAGTGGCTGCAGCATGGCTGGCATTTGGCTTCGATACCAGCAAGAATATCTTCTACCGCCAATCAAGAATTACCGAAGTATGTGAATTGACCTGGTACCTCAATTGCTTTACGCCCTTCCCCATGCTGGCCAATGCACATTCATTTAAAGATAAGTCTGACAGGCTATCTGATGTGAATGCCGGTTTGTTTACGTATCCGGTTTTAATGACTGCCGATATCATTTTATACAATGCCAATTTTGTACCCGTAGGTAAAGATCAGAAACAGCACCTGGAAATGGCCCGCGATATTGCCAGCAGCTTCAATAATTTATACGGAGAAACTTTTGTTTTACCCGAAGCCAGAATTGATGAGCAGGTGATGACCGTGCCTGGCACTGACGGACAAAAAATGAGTAAGTCTTACGGCAATATCATCGATATTTTTCTACCTGAAAAAGAATTGAAAAAGCAGGTAATGAGTATTCAAACAGACAGCACACCACTGGAAGAACCCAAGAACCCCGATACCTGCCATGTATTTGCCATCTATAATTTACTGGCAAGCGATGTTCAGAAAGCAAAAATGAGGACCAACTACCAGGCAGGCAATTATGGCTATGGCCACGCCAAACAGGAATTGCTGAGCCTGATCTTAGAAAAATTCCAACAAGAAAGAGAGAAGTTCAATTTCAACATGGAGCGTCCCGAAGAGCTGGAAAAAGAATTACAAAAAGGCGAAGCGAAAGCCAGGGTAATTGCGCAAACTGTACTCGCGAAAGTGAGAAAAAAGCTGGGTTACAGCTAATCAGGCTCCTTTAGAAGTCCAGACAACCTGCTGCTTGCTTTTGCCCACGTTTAACACAATGCGCAAGGGTGATGGTGCAAGCGCTAATTTGGTATCGCCTCCGGGAAATTCATCTGCCTCAACATACACACCCTCACCTGCCGGAACCTGGTAAACTCCATTTTCATCTTTGATGTACATATTGGCCAGGTAGGCTATTGGCAAAAGTACATCCGACTCAGGGCATAGATCGTCATGTATGTCCTGCAGAATTTCCTCCATGGCATCTCCATATTCATCGTGAAAGGCATCCTCCAAATCATGTAATTCTTCTTCTATTGTATCGTATTGCGGATCATTATAGCCGAGCTGTTTCAGTTGCTCTCTTTTCTCAATAATCTGTATGATGGATTTTTCTATGGCTGTGTAATTCATGGTGCTAATTTTTTACAAGGATATTGAAATTTAAAATAAGTAAAAATCCGTTAATATGAAATGCAGACCGTAAAACAATAAGCAATAGTGCAATGCATGGAACTTAGGATCAAAATATAGGGCTGTAACTAAGCTGCCTTAAAGCCCAAATGATTAATTTTACCCTCTCTAAATAAACTCCTTATGGCAACTGATTTTCTTCCGATTAATGGCACTGATTACATTGAATTTTATGTAGGCAACGCCAAGCAATCAGCTCACTTTTACATGTCTGCATTTGGCTTTGAACTCATTGCTTATGCAGGTCCGGAAACGGGAGTGAGAGATAAAGCCTCTTATGTATTGCAGCAAGATAAAATCAGGTTTGTACTTACAAGTTCATTACAGCCTGATTCAGAAATTGCTGAACATGTTAAAAAACATGGTGATGGTGTAAAAGTACTTGCCCTTTGGGTTGATGATGCTGTGAAGGCCTATGAAGAAACCACCAAGAGAGGGGCAGTACCCGCAGCAGAACCACAAACATTTAAGGATGAACATGGCGAAATAATTACTTCCTCTATTCATACCTACGGAGATACCATCCATACTTTTGTTGAAAGAAAAAATTACCGCGGAGCTTTCATGCCTGGTTATGTAAAGAGAAGCTCTCCATTTAAGGTTAATCCAATCGGATTGAAATATGTAGATCATTGCGTAGGCAATGTTGAGTTGGGTAAGATGAATCATTGGGTAGAGTTTTATGAAAAAGTAATGGGTTTTAGTCTGCTGGTAACATTTGATGATAAGGATATCTCAACCGAATACAGCGCCTTGATGTCAAAAGTGGTAAGCAATGGAAATGGGTACATCAAATTCCCGATTAACGAACCGGCACAGGGCAAGAAGAAATCACAAATTGAAGAGTACCTTGATTTTTACAAAGGTGCCGGAGTACAACATATTGCCATTGCAACTGATGACATTGTACATACCGTTAGTGAATTAAGAAATCGCGGAGTGGATTTTCTCTTTGTTCCAGAAGTTTATTATGAAGATGTGCTGGACAGGGTTGGCAAGATTGAAGAAGACCTTCAACCCTTAAAGCAAAATAATATCCTGATCGACAGAGATGAAGAAGGTTACCTTTTACAGATTTTCACCAAGCCTGTACAAGACAGACCCACTTTGTTTTTCGAAATTATTCAACGCAGAGGAGCCAAATCATTTGGCAAAGGAAATTTCAAAGCTCTATTCGAAGCTATTGAAAGAGAGCAGGAACTAAGAGGTAATCTATAATTGAATTATGCAAGACTTATTACAAACAGCCACTGAACGCGCAAACAGCTGGCTGCAAAGCAATTTTATTGATGAGCAAAGCAAAGGCGAAGTAAAGGCGATGCTTGAGGCAGCAGATAAAAACCCCTTGATTGATGCCTTTTATAAAACACTTGAATTCGGAACCGGTGGTTTGCGCGGTATCATGGGCGTTGGGTCAAATTGCATGAATAAATACACCTTAGGCACCGCCACACAGGGGCTATGCAATTACCTGAAGAAATCCTTCCCTACAGAAGAGATTCATGTGGCTATTGCGCATGACAGCAGAAACAACAGCCGCTACTTTGCAGAAACTTGCGCAGAAATATTTTCAGCCAATGACATACATGCACATTTGTTTTTTGAGTTAAGACCTACCCCACTGCTTTCATATGCAGTAAGGCAATTGAAATGCCAGGCGGGTGTGGTAATTACTGCCTCACACAATCCGAAAGAATACAATGGCTACAAAGTATATTGGAATGATGGTGCCCAACTGCTTGCCCCGCATGATAAAAATGTAATTAAAGAAGTTGAGCAGATTAAAGATTTTAATGAAGTAAACTTCAATGGCAATCCGGCCTTAATTCATTCCATCAATAAAGAAGTTGATGAACGCTATTATGATGAGATACTCAAACTCGCCAATCCTGATTTAAACAGAAAAAGCAATCTTAAAATTGCTTACACCTCATTACACGGAACTGGCGGAAGTATGGTACCCGAATGCCTGAAAAGAGTTGGCTTTGAACACATTCATGTTGTAGAAGCTCAACATCAGCCTGATGGTAATTTCCCAACTGTGCATTCACCTAATCCTGAAGAACAAAAAGCCATGGCAATGGTAACTGAGCTGGGGGTAAAAACAGCTGCAGACATCATCATGGGCACAGATCCTGATGCCGATCGCGTAGGTATTGGTGTAAAAGATCATACAGGTAATTTTATTTTATTCAATGGTAATCAGGCATTGTGTTTACTATTCTGGTTTTTACTCAAACGCAGAAAAGCACAGTGGCAATTACCGGCCAATGCCTATGTTGCCAAAACCATTGTTACATCTGAACTGGCCGATAGCATCGCACACAAGTATGGTGTAACCTGTTATAATACACTTACAGGATTTAAATATATCGCCAGCCTGATGCGGGAAAAAGAAGGCAAAGAAAGCTTCATTACTGCAGGCGAAGAGAGTTATGGCTACATGGTAGGCGATTTTGTGAGAGATAAAGACGCAGTCTCTGCCTGTGTATTTTTTGCTGAAATGGCTGCAGCTGCTAAAATAGAAAACAAGACACTTTACGATTGGCTGATTGACATGTATGTTGAATGTGGCTTTTATAAAGAATCGCTAATAAACGTGGTGAGAAAAGGCGCAAGTGGTGAGCAGGAAATTAAAGCCATGATGATGAACTTCAGGAATAATCCTCCGCAAAGTATTGCCGGTGAAAAGGTAATACGCATGCTGGATTATGAAAACCAATTGGATAAGGATCTTGAAAATGGACACAGCAGCAAAATAGATTTACCTAAATCAAACGTGCTGCAGTTTTATACAGCAGCGGGAAGTAAGATTTCAGTTAGACCTTCAGGCACAGAGCCTAAAATAAAATTCTATATCAGCGTAAATACAAGCCTGGAAAGTACGGATGAGTATACAGCAAAATCCGCTCAGCTCAACCAGCAAATAAAGGCCATAGAAGCTGATATCATGAATCGCTGATCTTATAAGTGATTCTATTCAAAATACAGACCTTCCAAAGGTGGTCATGAACACAATTCCGGTTTACGCAATTCTGTTAAATTTGCAGCCTATATGAAAAAGGTGGCCTTTTATACGCTTGGGTGCAAGCTCAATTTCTCAGAAACCTCAACCATTTCGCGCATGTTTGAGTCAAAAGGCTATCAAAAAGTTGATTTTACCGACAATCCCGATATTTTCATCATCAATACCTGTTCAGTTACTGAGAATGCGGATAAAAAATGCCACAAAGTGGTACGTGAAGCCCGGGGCATTTCACCCAATGCCTATGTGGCCATTATTGGCTGCTATGCCCAGCTAAAGCCGAAAGAAATTGCTGAAATACCCGGAGTGGATGCGGTTTTAGGTGCGGCAGAAAAATTCAGACTGGGGGAGTTATTAGATGGCTTTGTGCGCAAACCACAAACTGAAGTGCTGGCATCAGAAATTGATGCAGCAACAAATTTCAATACCTCCTACTCTATCAACGATCGTACACGCACCTTTCTCAAAGTGCAAGATGGCTGCGATTACAGCTGTACCTTCTGCACCATACCATTGGCCAGGGGCAGCAGCCGAAGCGACAGCGTTGAAAACATACTGAAAACAGCCAGAGAAATTGCTGCAACTGAAGTAAAAGAAATTGTGCTTACCGGTGTAAACACCGGTGATTATGGCATCGTCAACGGTGAACGTCAATTTAAATTTATTGATCTCATCAAAGCTTTAGATGAAGTAAGCGGTATTGAGCGCATCAGAATTTCATCTATTGAGCCCAATTTATTGAGCGATGAGATTATTGAATTCGTTGCCTCTTCAAAAAAGTTTGTACCACACTTCCATATTCCGCTGCAATCTGGCTCAAACAAAATTTTAAAGCTGATGCGCAGGAGGTATCAGCGCGAATTATATCAACAACGAGTAGAAAAAATTAAGGAACTGATGCCCCATGCCTGCATTGGGGTTGATGTGATTACAGGGTTTCCAGGCGAAAGTCATGAAGACTTTTTAGAAACTTATAATTTCATCAACGCTCTTGATATTTCCTACCTCCATGTATTTACCTATTCTGAAAGAGAAAACACATTAGCTGCCAACATGCAGGAAAGTGTACCGCAAAAACAACGCAATGAACGCACCGGCATGCTGAGAATATTATCTGATAAAAAACGCAGGTATTTCTATGAACAACACCTGGGTAAAACTGCCCATGTGCTTTTTGAACATGATATTGAAAATGGCATGATGCATGGCTTCACAGAAAATTACATCCGCGTAAGCGCCAAATACGATCCTATTCTGGTTAACGAAATCAAACAAGTAAAACTTGAGGCTATTAATGAGGAGGGTTTAGTTAATGTGAGTGAAGCTGAAGAAGAAATTCTAAGTCATTAAAAGACAACAGGTCTGCCAAAAGCAGACCTGTTTTACTATGTGGGTTTAGGTTAAAAATACGATGGGCACTCAAGCCCCTTATGCCATCTGTTTAAACGTACCCGATAATTCACCATAATTTCGTGGGTTCCGTTAGAAAAAGCATTCAAAGCTGAGTTTGTGATATCATAGGCATATCCGGCATGGAAGTTCTCATTGATTTTGATCTCGAACAATCCCACAACAGAATCATTAAGTCGATATGAGATTCCAAAACCTACTGCATCATAAAATACAAAAGTTGTATTTATATCAAGACTTAATGGGCCTTGTTCTTGTACACGAATCAGGGTTGATGGTATAATCTTTAAATCTTTGGATATTTCAACTGTTCTGCCGGCTGATAAATAGTAATTTCTTCTTTGCCTGGCAGAACTTAAAACTCCTTCAAAATCAATAATCTCATTGTTAAGTAAATAAGGTACTGACAAACTGAAATAACCTCCCGGGTAGCTCAGGAAAAATCCAGTTCCAAAATTTGGATTCAATTTAGAATTGATACCACTCAGGTTCGGATCGTTGGGATTTTTATTATTGAGCTTATTGAAATCTGAAACCAGGTTATTAAATCCTGCCTGTAAACCCATTGATAACTGCACACTTTGATTAAACTTAATCTTGTATGCATAAACTCCATAAAAACTAAAGTCATTATGAATTCCAATTTGATCATTGGAAATGATAACCCCCAATCCCATTTTATCCCTTAAGAAACCTGAATGCACGGTTGCAGTTGCTGTGCTGGGGGCTCCTTCTAAATTCACCCACTGATTTCTATAAATAGCTGTTGCGCTTAACTGCACTTGATTACCTGCATAGGCAGGATTTATCAGTAAGTTATCAAACATGTATAATGACTGGATTGGCCGTTGTTGACCATGTGCCGCCAAGCTCAAACAAATAAAAACTATACAAATTAATTTTTTCATTATCTGATCAATTCAAGGTATCCGGCAACAGGTTTA
>DAOLDI010000073.1:0-8183 GCA_035327445.1 Cyclobacteriaceae bacterium
GACTGTGATTAGCTTCTTGCCCACTTCAAATTTGACAGTTACCCTGCCTGTTTCATGCGAGTATTTTATGGCATTAGAAATGAGGTTGGTCATCACCTGGTTCATTCTCTGCCAATCGGCAAAGGCCATAACTTTTTTGGCCGGACTAATGATATTGAACTGAATATCTTTCGTCTCTGCTTTTTTGCCTTCAAACTGATCAATTATTTCTTCAGTGAGTTTATACAAGTCGATATGCTCAAAATGCATTTTAATATCACCTGTTTCTATTTGAGAAAGGGTAAGCAGGTCTTGTACAAGTAAATCAAGGCCGTCAAGACTTTTAGCTGCCTTTTTCAAAAAACGCATGCGCACGTTTTTATCTTTTACGGCACCATCAATTAAAGTGTGTACAAATCCCTGTGCAGCAAAAATGGGAGTCTTAAGTTCGTGAGAAATATCAGCAATGAATTCTTTGCGAAATGTTTCAAGTTTTTTCAGCTCATCAATTTCTTTTTGCTTTAGCTGAGCAAAAGAAAAAATCTCTTCATTAATTCCCTTTAAGGGATTAAAAGGATTTGATTTCTGATTTTCAATATGAGATAGCTCGCGCTTTCTTAGTTTTTCAATGATGCGATAGATTTTGTTGATCTCCCGAAAAATGAGAAACTCCATCACAATAAAGGTTAAGATATAAGTAACTGAAAAACATATGACGAATGCTATTACCAACATTTCGGTAGTAAGACTTTCAAAAAGGGTGAGAAAAAGTACCGTAATAGAGGCTGCACTAATCGCTAATAGAAATGCAATACCTCTGGAACCTATGGTCATAATTGAAGTTTCAGTTCTGGCTGAATTTGTATCCTACTCCCTTTACAGTAGTGATAAAATCATCGCCAATTTTTTCGCGTACTTTCCTGATGTGTACATCAACCGTTCTTGCTAATACATACACATCAGAACCCCAGATGTTTTGTAACAAATCATCGCGGCTAAATACTTTGTTTGGATTTTGTGCCAAAAAGTAAAGCAGTTCAAATTCTTTTTTAGGCAAAGTGATTTCTTTATTCTTTAATTTAATGGTATAGCTTGTGCGGTCTATAACCAGGTTGCCCAGGTTAATCTGGCTTGAGCCGGGTTTTTTCTTGGTTTCTCTTCTGAACAAAGCGCTAATTCTGCTCATTAAAGCCCTTGGTTTAATTGGCTTTGTGATGTAATCATCAGCACCCATATCAAAAGCGGCTACCTCTGAATATTCTTCAGAGCGTGCCGTTAAAAATACAATGTAGGTATTGTGTAATTCGGGTATATCACGCAACTGGCGGCAGGTCTCTACTCCATCCATTTTGGGCATCATGATGTCAAGCAGAACAAGTTCAGGATGAAATTTCTTTGCTATTTCAACGGCACGTGCACCATCGCTTGCCGTTTTTACCTCGTAACCCGATTTCTCCAGGTTATATTTGAGCAATTCAAGTATCGCTTCCTCATCATCTACCACCAACACTTTATGTGGCTGTTTCATACCCATGTATTCATTTGTTTTAACTCGGTAAAACTAAGGTAATTAAGTACTTCGGTAAAATTAGCCAAGACTTCTTAACAATTTGATAATGTAACCGAATTAATACGCAAAGCACAAAAAGTGCTTGTACAGTTCCCTCTCTAACAATTACAAAAACGGAAAGCGCTCTTTATAGGCATTAATCATCATTTTGATGTCACCGTTGTAAACATCCATTAATTCTATGTTTAACTCATCTGCCAATGATCTGTACCTGATAAATGACATGAAATAAGCATTATTGGGTTGCTTGTTTTTAAAGATAACCGAAGGCTGAAAACGAGTAATCAAAGAGAGTGTATCCATCTCGGTAACTATCTCATTAATCAGTAACGATTTGCGCTTATACTTTATGGAATCTGCTAAATCTGCATTAAATCCAGCATACATTTTTTGCAGTTCATCTGCACCTCGCAACATGTGATCAACAAATTTTTCGAAGTCAGTTTCTTCTCTTTCATATTGCTGATAGTAGGTTGATGATCGACCATAGTTCGATTCCAGAAAATGGAATGCCCCGAGGTCTCCGATAAAAGAAGCAAGGTTTTCATTAAACTCTATACTGTCTTTCACAAAGATGGTGGCATGCACCATTTCATGAATAATCAGGCTGGCCAAATCTCCTTCACTTCTTAATAACATTTTGCTCAGGATTGGATCACGAAACCAACCAAGTGTTGACCAGGCTCCGGGTATTTTGATGTCTACATCCCATCCGTCTGCTTTTAATTCCTCTGCAAGCTTTAATGCTTTTTCCTGGTTAAAAAATCCTTTGTAAGGCACTGAGCCCACAACCGGAAACTTCCATTCTTTTGGCTCTAAAGCAAATGGCTTGGCAGCAGTTACTACCCACATAATGTCTTTGCCTTGTTGATCGTAAAGCGTTGAGTAATTTTTGGTAGGTGCTAAACCAAGTGAATCTATAGCAAACTGCTTTACCTCTTCAATGAAATGTAATTTTTGCTTAAGCGTATCAGGAAAACTGGGGTCATTCAGATAATAAGTGATGGGCTTTGCTTTCCAGATAATGCCCAGTTGGCCCTTTCCCTGAGCTATTCCATAAAAAACCAATTCATGAAATACAGCAAATAAAACAGCTGCCAGCAGCAGTAAAATCCACAACACTTTTTTAAACATCCTTTTCATGCAATTGTACCTGAGTTATTCCCCTTTGCCGTTCAAATTTAAACCTGCCGGCACTTTATCTGACAATTACTGTCAGACCCTCATTACCGGCATTTGATTTTGCACCCCTAAATACTAATTTCAGCCCTGTATTTGAAACCAAGAGATATGAGCGATAATAAAGAGAAATTGAAAGCACTGCAACTTACCATAGATAAGCTGGAAAAGACTTACGGAAAAGGTGCAGTAATGAAACTGAGTGATGAGAAAGTGGTGGATGTTCCTGCTATCCCAACAGGATCATTGGGATTAGACATTGCCCTGGGTATTGGAGGCATTCCGCGCGGAAGAGTTACAGAGATTTACGGACCGGAATCATCAGGAAAAACAACACTTACCCTGCATTGCATTGCCGAAGCGCAAAAACAAGGCGGTATGGCCGCTTTTATTGATGCTGAGCATGCTTTTGACAGAGCCTATGCCGAAAAACTGGGAATAGACACTGAAAACCTTTTGATTTCGCAGCCCGATAATGGTGAGCAGGCATTGGAAATAGCCGAGCACCTGATTCGTTCTGGCGCCATTGATATTATAGTTATCGACTCGGTTGCCGCCCTAGTACCTAAAGGTGAATTAGAAGGCGAAATGGGTGAAAGCAAGATGGGCTTGCAGGCCCGTTTGATGTCTCAGGCATTGCGTAAGTTAACGGGCACCATCAGCAAAACTGGTTGCGCATGTATTTTTATTAACCAGCTACGTGAAAAAATCGGGGTTATGTTTGGTAACCCTGAAACAACTACCGGTGGTAATGCCCTTAAATTTTATGCATCTGTAAGATTAGACATTCGCAGAATTGGGCAGATAAAAGAAAGCGCAGATGATATTACCGGTAACCGCGTAAAAGTGAAAGTGGTGAAAAACAAAGTTGCTCCTCCATTTAAGGTAGTGGAGTTTGACATCATGTATGGCAGAGGCATTTCAAAATCAGGCGAAATTGTTGACCTGGGTGTTGAATTGGGCATACTGCAAAAATCCGGTTCATGGTTCTCTTATGATGGCAACAAACTGGGACAAGGGCGTGATTCAGTAAAATCTTTAATTGAAGATAATCCTGAATTGATGGAAGAGCTGGAGAAAAAAATTAAGGATAAAATCATGAAACCTGAAGCACAAAAAGTGCTGGAAGAAAAAGCAGAGTAAACCTCTGTTTTGATATACAACAAAAGGCCAGTTTAAACTGGCCTTTTGTTTTTCAACTTAAGATGCCCTCAAGGCATCTACCGGATCGAGCCTGGCTGCCATGGCCGCAGGCACAATGCCCGATACAACACCAATAGCCACCGATACACCAATGCCAATCATAATATTCTTCAGGGTAAGTATCACTTCCAAACTTCCTAAAGGAATAAAGGTGATCAAATAAACAAGTGAGATACCGGCAAGGCCGCCAATTAAACTGAGGAATATTGATTCGAACAAAAACTGGAAAAGAATGAAGTAATTCTTTGCGCCTAAAGATTTTTGAAGTCCAATAATACTGGTGCGTTCTTTTACAGAAACAAACATGATGTTGGCAATACCAAAACCTCCAACCAAAATAGAGAAGCCGCCAATTATCCAACCTGCAATACCAAATATGTTGAATACCGAGCTGATAATGTTTGAAATTGCTTCGGGCTTATTTAGTGCAAAATTATCTTTATCTCTTGGCTTTAATCCCCTCTTGCCGCGCAGCAGTCCGCGCAATTCATTTTCAGCTTCAACTAAACCAATATCAGTGGTCTGGCCTTTAATGGCAAAAGTTGAACCTATCTCATTCCATCGGCCGGTGCCGGTTTGGTAAAGTTTTCTGAAAGAATTATAAGGGATAATACAAGAGAAATCTTTGCTGGGGGTTCCCATAAAATTCTGTCCTTCTTTTTTTAATACGCCTACAACCCTGTACTTAAGATTTCTAACCTTTACCTCTTGGCCAATAGGGTCTTCATTGGCTTTAAACAGGTTGCTGGCAACTTCATAACCTAACACTACCAAATTTTTACCTGCCTCTATTTCATCTGGCAAGAAAAATCGACCTTTCTCAATATTCAAATCATTTACCCGATCATATCCAGGTCCTGCACCTGTAAGTCCGACCTGTCCTACACTGTTGTTTCCTCTTTTTATAGTACGGTTACCTGTGCCAGCAAAAATTACTATATCAGTTGCTGAGTGCATGTTGGCTTCAAGAAACTTATATTCTGCAATTGATGGTGTAGGCCTTCGCCAATAATCCCACCACCTGAATTCACCATCACTTTCCGGAATAAATGGCCATTTCTGAACATATATCACATCAGAACCCAAAAAATTCAAGCTGTCTCTGATACTTTTCTCCAAAGAATCTACCAAAGTGAAAACGGCAATGATGGCAAAAATGCCAACCGTAACGCCAAGAAGTGATAGAATGGTACGTAATAAATTGCCTCTTAGTGCCTTCCAGGCAAAAGCAAAGCTTTCAAAAATCTGATGTAGTACTCTCACAATGGCTTAAACGCTATTTTATTCTTTTAAGGTTACAAAAACTCAAAATTGAAACATTTCACTATTTTTGCAAGCTTATTTTAATCTTAAGACAATACCCGTAAGTATACTTATGAAACTATCTGAATTCAAATTCGAATTACCCAACAGTTTAATCGCCTTACATCCTGCAGAAAACCGTGACGAAGCCCGTCTATTGGTTTTACATCGCGAAACAGGAGAAATTGAACATAAAACTTTCAAAGATGTAGTGAGCTACTTTAGTGAAGGTGATGTAATGGTGGCCAATGATACTATGGTTTTTCCTGCCAGGTTATATGGCCGCAAAGAAAAAACAGGTGCCAAGATTGAAGTTTTTCTTTTGCGCGAACTCAATGCAGAAATGCATTTATGGGATGTTTTGGTTGACCCAGCCAGAAAAATACGTGTTGGCAATAAACTGTATTTTGGAAATGGCGATTTGGTTGCAGAAGTTATTGATAACACCACATCAAGAGGTAGAACCATCAGATTCTTGTTTGATGGAACTGCCGAAGAATTTAACAACACCATAGAAAGCCTGGGCGAAACTCCCCTGCCTAAGTATATAAAGCGTAAGGTTGACGAAACTGACAAAGAACGCTTTCAAACAATTTTTGCCAAAAACAAAGGAGCAGTTGCTGCACCAACAGCCGGTATGCATTTTACCAAGCAATTGATGAAGCGACTTGAAATTAAGGGTGTAGATTTTACTTATATCACACTGCATATTGGTTTGGGTACTTTCCGCCAGGTAGATGTTGAAGACCTCACCAAGCACAAGATGGATTCTGAGAACTTTATTGTACCTGAAGAAACAGTTACTAAAGTTAACCGTGCGCTTGACAACAAGAAGCGTGTATGTGCCATTGGCACAACTTCTATGCGTGCGCTTGAGTCGGCAGTATCTGCTAACAACCGACTCAAAGCAAAAGAAGGCTGGACTGATAAATTCATCTTCCCTCCTTACGATTACAAAATCTGCAATGCCATGATTACAAACTTTCATCAGCCGGAATCAACCTTGCTGATGATGGCCTGTGCATTTGGTGGTTTTGAAAATGTAATGAAAGCCTACGAAGTTGCCAAGAAAGAGAAGTACAAGTTTCTCACCTATGGCGATGCCATGCTCATCATCTGATTCAAAAAACAACAGGCCAATTTCAGCTTGTGAAATATAAAGAATACGCACTGATTGTTGCCGGAGGAAAAGGCACACGCATCAAATCAAGAATTTCTAAACAATTTCTTGAATTAGCGGGCAAGCCTATCCTGATGCATACCATTGAGGCATTCTACAGGTACTCTCCTGAAATAAGTGTAATACTAGTATTACCTGAAGACGAAAAAACTTTCTGGCAGGAACTGTGCCTAAAGTATCAATTTGATAAGCCCTTGCAAATAGTAAGCGGAGGTGAAACTCGTTTTCAATCAGTAAGAAATGGATTAAGTATTATTGAGGGCGAAGGACTTGTTGCCATACATGATGGTGTAAGACCCTTGGTAAGTGAAGATATTATTGGCGCGTCATATCGCCTGGCGGCCGTTCACCAGAGTGCAGTAGCAGCTGTAAGACTAAAGGAATCTATTCGCATAACTGATCAGGATAATACCAAAGCCATGGACCGTTCCAGGTTCAGGCTCATTCAAACTCCACAAACATTTTTGGTTTCATTGATTAAACAGGCTTATCAAACCAAAGAAGATGCAAGCCTAACTGATGATGCCAGTGTAGCCGAAAAATCAGGACATCTTATTTCAATGTTTGAGGGCAGCTATGAGAACATCAAAATCACCACACCCGAAGACCTGATCATTGCAGAGGCGTTGATGAAATCACATCAGGCCTGAAAACAAAAAAGCCATCGCAAACACAATGGCCTTTTTATGCTTAAATTAAGTAATTTTAATACTCATCTTCATTAAAGAAGAAGTCTTCCTTGGTGGGATAGTCGGGCCAGATTTCTTCAATGCTTTCATAAGGCTGACCATCATCTTCCAGTTCCTGAAGATTTTCAACTACCTCTAAAGGTGCTCCTGTTCTGATTGCGTAGTCGATTAATTCTTCTTTTGTAGCCGGCCATGGGGCATCTTCCAGGTAGGAAGCAAGTTCAAGTGTCCAATACATATAGGTACCTTTAAATTTTTCGCAAAAATAGAATTAAAACCAACAAAACAAACAAAGCCAAGCACTTAGCCAATAAATGCTCAAATAAGCGCTGAAATGGCCATTTTTGGCTGCCTAAAATTTCAGATATTTGCCCACTTAACGCAAAACGCATGAGTGACGAAAAGATTATTTTCTCGATGACGGGGGTAAACAAAATTTACCCACCCAGCAAACAAGTACTAAAAGACATTTACCTCTCCTTTTTCTATGGCGCCAAAATTGGTGTGCTCGGTCTCAACGGCTCGGGTAAATCAAGCCTGCTAAGAATTATTGCAGGCATTGATAAAGACTTTCAGGGCGAGGTAGTATCTGATCTGAGTTATACAGTTGGTTTACTGGAACAGGAACCACAATTAGATAAAAGCAAAACAGTAAAAGAAATTATTGAAGAGGGCGTACAGGAAACTGTTGACCTGCTGAAAGAATTTGAAGAGATCAACAATAAATTTTCTGATCCGGAAATTCTGGAAAATCCTGATAAGATGGAAAAGTTGATCGAACGCCAGGCTGCAGTTCAGGAAAAACTTGATAACACAGGTGCCTGGGAACTTGACCACAAACTTGAGCGCGCCATGGATGCCCTGCGCACACCACCCGGTGATGCAAAGATTGAGCATCTTTCTGGTGGTGAGAAAAGACGCGTTGCTTTATGCCGACTTTTATTGAAAGAACCTGATGTGTTGTTATTAGATGAACCTACCAACCACCTGGATGCTGAATCGGTTCATTGGTTAGAGCAGCACCTGCAACAATACAAAGGCACTGTAATTGCCGTAACACACGACCGTTATTTCTTAGATA
>DAOLDI010000074.1:0-8107 GCA_035327445.1 Cyclobacteriaceae bacterium
AGGTTGAAACATGACACGAATTAACAGGAAACATGATTTTTATCAGTTTTAGTAATTCCAACCGCACTTTTTCAGATTTTCAATTTAAAATGCTTTGAAGTAAAGCACAAGAGAAAGTTTGAGAATGATTGAAGATGATAAAGAGAGGAGGGGAATCAGACTTTTTGAAGCCAAACTTCCAGCATGCGATAGCCTAAAGAAAGGATTATGGCACCTGTAAATAAACCTACAAAGCCAGAAGCCATAAATCCACCAGTAGAACCAATAAATACAACAAGCATAGGAGCGGGGGCACCCTGCCCAAAAACAATTGGTTTTAGTACATTATCGATAAGACTAACCAGGGTAATCCAGATGGTAAATACAATTGCGCTCAAAGTATCAGCCACTATCCACATATAAATACTTGTGCCAAGCGCAACGGGCACAGCACCAACTTGTATAATTCCGAAAATGAGGTTTACCAATGCCCATAAACCTGCCAGGGGAATTCCTGCAATGGCGAAGCTTATGCCGGCAATAAGCGATTGTAAAATAGAAACACCCAGTACACCTTTAGCAATATTTCTGATAGTAACCTCTGCCACGGTGGTCATGGTTTGTCCGTTATCACCAGCCAGTTTTTGAAAAATCTTTTTAGCAAAATCACCGGCTTGCCTGGCATAAACTAACCAAACACCACCTAGTATGATGGAGACAATTAATACAAGTAAGCCTCTGCCCGAACTGGCAATCAGATTTAATGATTTCAGCAGAACTGTTTTAACTTCCGTTGGGTATTTTTGTATCAGTGCTTCAAAACTGGTAGAAGATTCCAGCCAGATTTGGTATGCCTGGTTACCTACCAAAGGCCAGTTCCTCACGTTTTCATTGGGTTCAGGAATTACGATATCACCGGCCTGGTAGGCATTCATCAATAGCCTGAATTCATCAATGGTAAAATATAATAACCAAATGGCCGGAAGAATGATAAGAGCCAGCATCAGCAGGGTTATCAGACTTGCAGCAAGTTTGTTTCTTCCTTTAAACTTTGTTGCGAGAAATGAATGCATTGGATACAAGGCTATGGCCAGCACGCCAGACCAGATGATCAGTGTTAGAAAAGGTTCAAGAATGATGAAGCACCAATAGAGCAGACCGGCAAGCGCCAGAATTTGTAATAAGTATTGTACAAGTTCGCTTGATCTTAATCTTCCTTTGGGCTGATCATTTGGCATTGTGATAAAAATTATTTTACCCGAACAAGTTATATATTAAAGCACAGTTATAAAATAGTAGCACATCATTACACAGCATATCAACTTCAACAAACTGCCCGCAACAAATCCAATAAAAGAACCAAAAGCCGCTTTAAGTGCCTTGTTCGAATTGTTGTTATACCATAACTCAGCAATGAAAGCACCTAAAAATGGCCCTGCAATGAGGCCAAAAGGAGCCCACCAAATTCCAATAAACAATCCTATAAAACATCCCCAAATTCCATATTTACTTCCGCCCATTACCCGGGTTCCATAGGCAGGAATAACATAATCTATCACACTTACCCCAATAGTTATACCTGCCCAAATGAGCAAAAACTTAAGGCTATAGGGGGCTTCAGCTTTAAACTGTTGAAGCAACAAGGCGAGAAAAGCAAGCGGTGGACCAGGCAAAACGGGCACAAAACTGCCAATAATACCTGCCAGAAGCAGTAAAATCCCCAAAAAGATTAAAAGTGCATCCATCTGTTACTCTGTAATTATCCTCCTGCCAGCTTTTGTTGCAAATCAGCTTAAACTTATTGACGTAAGATTATGACTTAAAATGTAAAATAATTCTGATCTAAAATAGCTTGATTGCATATTGTAATTCTTAAAGTTGGCCTTATTTCAGGTATGAAAACAGCAGTCGATTATCAATTTAACCTGGAGCTTGCCCTGGAGGCTGCTGATGTTGGCGTTTGGGAATGGAACCTGCATACAGGGGCCATACATTGGTCAGCATTGGTTGAGAAAATACTGGGTTTTGAAAACCGTTTTGACGGCCATCCGCAAACATATTTGAATCACGTTCATGAGGCTGATCGCAAGAAAGTTGCTGAAACGATTAATCAGGCAATTGTTAAGAAAATAGATTTTGTTGTTGAGCACAGGGTAAAAATGGCTGATGGCTCAATAAGATGGATTGAAGGCAATGGACGTGTTTCTTATGATGCAGATGGAAAAGCCACTACCTTAACGGGTACTATCAGAGATATTTCTGATAGAAAAACATTTGAAGAGCAACTGAGAAAAAAAGACAGGTTGTTCACAGTATTATCTGAAATAACTCATGAGTTAATTATGATTGACGAATGGGAAAAAGTAGTGCCAGACACCATGAAGAAGTTAGGTGATGCCCTGGAGGTTGACCGTGTGTATATTTTTGAAAACGATTTGCCGGTAGAAGGTCAGGAATTAAGTACTTCGCAACGCTTTGAATGGAACTCAGGAGATGCCGATCCGCAAATTGATAATCCGTATTTACAAAATCTGCCCTACAGTTATATAGAGCCTTTGTATGAATACCTCTCTGTAAACAAGCCATTTTTTGCATCAACCAATGATGTTGAAAACGAAAAAGGTAAAGAGTTGATTGAAAGACAAAACATACAATCAATTATCATTTTCCCCATCTATGTGCGAGATAAGTTTTGGGGTTTTATGGGTTTTGATGAATGCAAGTATGAAAGAAAGTGGACCGAAGTAGAGCACTATGTGTTGCTTTCTTTTTCTTCCAGTCTCTCTGGCGCAATTGAACGCAAAATTGCCATGCAAGAACTTTCTGAAAGTGCAGAACGATTTAGCCGATTGCAGGAAGCTTCTTTTGGTGGCATTGGCATGCACAACAAGGGTTGGATAATTGATTGTAACCAGGGTTTAAGTAACATAACCGGATATAGCAGGGAAGAGTTAATTGGAATGGATGGTCTCTTGCTTATTTCACCAGAGTGGCGCGCATTGGTGAGAAGACACATCGAAAACAATTATGAAATGCCTTATGATGTAGAGGGTTTAAGAAAAGACGGTACCCGGTATTTTCTTGAAATTCAAGGAAAGTCTATTCCATATAACGGAAACCAAATACGCGTAACTGAATTCAGAGATATAACTACACGTAAGCTTGCTGAAGAAAAGGTTATCGAACAGAACATTCATCTGAAAAATATTACTGAAGACCTTCGGCATAAAAATGAGCAGCTGGAAGAATTTACACAGATTGTATCTCACAACCTTAGATCACCAGCAGGAAACATAGTAACACTATTAAGACTTTTTAGTAGCGCCAAAAATGAGAATGAGCGCAATGAATACTTTGAATTGCTGAAAAAAACCGGAGATAGCTTACTTGAATCTTTAAAAGAATTAAACGAGGTACTTAAAATTCAGCAAAATAAAGATATATCCGTTGAGGAAATCACATTTAAAAAATCTCTTGATCATGCAAGAAATATGCTGACCGGAAAAATTATGGAAATAAAAGCCAGTATAAGTGAAAATTTTTCTGCTGCTCCAAAAGTTTATTTTCCTCCAATCTATCTTGATAGTATAATGCTCAACCTGCTGAGCAATGCAATTAAATACTATCATCCTGAGAGAAAGCCCGAAATAAACTTTAGATCATACGAAGCGCACGGAAATATCATTTTAGAAGTAAGCGATAATGGATTGGGAATTAATCTGAAAAAATATGGTCATCAGGTTTTTAAATTGAGGAAAACATTTCATGATCACCCCGAAGCCAGGGGTATTGGCTTATTCCTGGTAAAGAATCAAATTGAAGCTATGGGCGGCAAAATTTCAGTAAGTAGTGAAGAAAATTTGGGATGTACTTTTATTATTTATTTTAAAAAAGTTTGACAATGTACAAGCAACCTATAATTGCGTTAATTGATGATGACGAGGTGTTTCAGTTTACAAGTACACGCATGATCAAGCTGCAGAAAATATCTGATGAAGTGCAGCTTTTCAATAATGGAGAAGAAGCTATTAAATATTTAAAGCAAAATGCTCATAATCCGGATAAGTTACCCGACATTATTTTATTAGACATCAATATGCCAATAACAGATGGCTGGATGTTTTTAGATGCTTATGATGATTTGGAGCTAAGCAAAGAAATAACAATTTACATGTTGAGTTCATCCATTGCCCGGGAAGATTTAGACCGGGCAAAGGCGAACCCTCACATAAAAGATTATCTGGTTAAACCACTAATGCCTGAGACTTTAAGCGAACTTTTTGGTCAAAATGCTATTTAGGTAACAGCACAGCATCAATAACATGTATTAAACCATTACTTGCGGGCACACTACCTATTACATTTGCTCCATTAATTTTAACTTTTCCATCGGCTACTTCAAACTTTACACTTTGTCCGTTAGCCATGCCAAGTGTTTGCCCATCTCGTATATTTTCCAGTTTATATACACCTATGGCAACATGGTATTCCAGAATATCTTGTAAGGTTAGTTTCATTTCAGGTTTTAGTAAACCTTCTACAGTTCCGGGAGGCAATGCATTAAACGCTGCATTGGTAGGAGCAAAGACAGTAAATGGTCCGGCATTCACCATGGCATCAACATACTCAGCGGCTTTAATGGCGGTAACCAAAGTTGTATGATCTGCAGAGCCAGAGGCTACCACCACAATGTTGGGTTCTGATAAATCATCTTTTACGGCAGATTGACCGGCCATAGGACCAGAGGCTGCAACACTGCTTTCTCCGGATGACTTCTGTTCAGTTTGGCAACTGAAAAATGTCAGTATAGGTACAATGAGAATAAGTTTTGTTAAGGATAGCGTTTTCATACGTATATAATTTAAGTGTTCAACAAATATTTAAAGTGCTCATTTTAAATACTATGACTGAAATCATATCGTCAGAAAAAAATATGCCTTTGACTAAGAAATCAACCCTAATTTATACTGAAATACGCCTGCAATATCTCTGGCCCTGCTTTTTGTTTCTTCGGCCTTTTCGCCTTTAAAATGTTGGTCAACTGTTTGCAGAAATAGTTTAAGCCATTGGTTAAAATGACGGCTATCTATAGCCAGGTGGATATGCTTCTGAAAAGGGTTACCTCTATAATTGCTTTCTCCTAATAACATTGAAGCCCAGAAATTATACATTACCGGTAAATGCTCAGGCCAGTTAACATGGGCAAACACAGGCGCAAGCAATTCATCTGCTTTTACTTTTTCATAGAAGCTGTTAACCAGTAATTCAATGTCAGCACGATGCGTAATGTCAGTCATTAAGTTGCAGATAAGCTGTTTTTATTTTTTCATTTTCATCATCCGTCCAGGCAAACATCAGCAGATTATTGCTGCGAGTCATCTGCGGAAAACCACCAGAGCGTTTGGCAGTGGATTCATCCAGGTGGTAAATTTTTTCAATTCTTCCTGAGTGGTGAACTTTTGCTGCTTTAATTTCAGCGCCTTCCATCCAACTTACCATAGCAGTTTTTTCGTCAAGCATCGCCAGGTCAACCCTGCCAATGGGAGCTGTTTGATTGAGGGTAAGAGGGAGGCCGAAACTTTCTCCGTTATCAAGCGAAAAAGCAACTTTAACTTCTGCCATGGCATTTGCTGCGGTAAACCAGGCAACAGCGAGGGAATTTTTAAAGGCATCAGCCCGCGGCCCATTAACCGGACAAGCATTTATTTTCCAATTATCTGCAAATACTGCCTGCGGGCTTGTCCATTCGTTTTCCGTAAATCTGCTAATGTAGATGTCTCTTATTTCATCTTCAGATCTGTCGCGGTAAATCACTACGGGGCCATTTGCTGTAATGGCTGCAGTAGTCTGGCAACAATCACAAACACGCTCATCAATTTCCCATTCAGCAATTTTATTGCTTTCTGCATCTACTATAGCGGCACGTACTGTCATTGCTCCGTGTTCTCCATGGTGATTATGGTGGCCGTGATTAGTGGTTGCATCATCACTTACCGTATTTCTGCCATCAAGCCAGGCAGTAAAAAAATTTTCACCATAAGGAATTATTGAAATAAATCCATGTTCAGCCTGCTTGCCATCATCATGCAAGAGCTTTGGACCTTGCCACTCATTCAGCTTATTGCTATGGTGAAGCAAAATATCATATGCATATGTTCCGCTGCCACTTTTCTTAAGAAAGGCAGCCAGGTATTGTCCTTTAAGCTCTGCTGCAATTGGGTAGTCGGCCCAGTTCACAAACCAATCTGTACCTGATGCAATTATATTCGGAGCTGACCATGCAGATGATTGGTAAGAGGATATTTTTAAATAATTAATGTCCGCTTGTTTTTCAATCCAGGTCATGTAAATTTTTCCATCAGTACCTGTAAAAAGATACGGGGCAAGTGATTTAACTTCTGTGGGGTTATCAATAAATACTATTTCAGTTTTTTCATGAGTAGAACAGGCAACGAAAAATAGGCTGATTAAAATAATTAAACATGATTTTCTCATAGTGGTGTTATTATAGGTCTTTGTTGGCAAAGATACGCATCGCAAAACCAACAGGAACTAACATCCACAAGCCTAATACTGAAATGGAGAAAAATATACCGGTATTGCTGCCAAAGAAATCTTTATAAAATGCACCTGTGTAGCCCATGAGGGCAGAGATGTCTAATTTCAAAATCATGATAATGCGCGCAAGATCAATTGGGTTTAGTGAAATTAAACCAAGTGTAATTTTTTCAATTGGATAATCCTGAAAACTGTAGATAATGTAGAGCAAGGCACCATCATAAATCAAAGAAAAGTAAAACCAAAATAACAAGGCAATTCCAATAGCTTTTGCTTTGTCTCTGGTTAATACAGCAGCAAGAAAAGCAAGCGAAACAAAAACGATGTTTAACAAGATTCCGCTTAACAGTAATGCAAAGCTTGCACTATCAACCCCGTAAATCAGAATGGGTAAACCTATTCCGGCTAAAATGGCAATACTCAGAGATAAGGCGATAGAGAGATATTCTGCAAAGAAAATTGTTCTTCTGTTTACAGGTTGTGCCAGCATCAGTTCAATAAACTCATAAGAATTGTAAAAATGAATGGTAGTGAACACAACACTTACAAGTGGTACTACCATCAGCATAATATTGAGAAGACTTAAAGTTACCTTGGCCGGATCGCTATCAAGTTGATAAAGCGCAATGGTGATCAAAGCCAGAAAGAGGGTATAGAGAATAATAAATCTTGTTCTCAGTATATCCAGAAAAATATATTTGATTATCCTGATCATGATGTAAATTCTTTTAATGATTTGGTATTTACCATACTGATTAACCTTGCCAAAGCCTTGCTCAATTGCTCTTCTCCGGTTTCTTCTTTTAGCTTTTCTATGGCATTGAAGTAATCTATTTTACCCTCATTGATGTAAATCAATTCATTGCTTAATTCATCCAGGTCGCTTAAAATATGAGAGGTAATTAAAAGTAGTTTACCTTTTTTCAATTCTTTTTTGATTTTGTCTTTGAGAAATTCAACTGCAACCGGATCTAATCCGGCCGTGGGTTCATCGAGAATTAAAACAGGCGGATTAAATAAGAAGGCCAGTGCTGCACTTACTTTTTGCCTTGTACCACCTGATAAGGTGTGCATGGGTTTATCCAACATCTTGTTTAAATCAAACTCATATATCAATTCTTCGTCAAGTTCATCGCAATCTTTTCTAATGTTGCGCATCATATCAAATAACTGCCCAATGCGCATGTTTTCAGGATACCTGCCTATTTGAGGCATATACCCGATCTGGTTGCGGTATTTCCATGAGCGATTGATTTTTTCTCCTTTAAAAGTGATATCTCCTTTATCCGGAATCACCATGCCCAGCAATGATTTGATCAGGGTAGTTTTGCCTGAACCATTCGGTCCTACCAGGGCATAAGACTGGCCGGCCCTAAGATGCAGACTTACACCATTTAATACATTTAGTTTTCCAAATGATTTATAGATGTCTTGAAAAGAGATCATAAGGTTTCATTAAAGGTTTGTTGTCTTTTAATTCTATAGGTGTAATGGCAGGCATAACACGTTCTGCTTTATCTAGCAGATAAACCAGGAAACTTCTCCAAAGCATTACGGCTACTGGTATCTG
>DAOLDI010000075.1:0-8075 GCA_035327445.1 Cyclobacteriaceae bacterium
CCTTGCTGCATGGCGGGTGGTGCAACCATAGGATGACCATTTGGGAAATTTTTATCTCCCTGCATGAGGGCAACATCGCCTATGGCAAAAATATTTTCATAGCCTTTTACCCGGTTAAACTCATCAACCAAAATGCGATTGCCTCTGGCATGAACTTCTTCTTTCAAGCCTTTGATAGGGTTACCTTTAACTCCTGCGGCCCAGACCAATGTGCGCGTTATCAGTTTAACACCATTGCTCAATATCACTTCATAGCCATCGTATGATTTTACGGCTACGTTTAAGTGCACCTTCACACCCATGCTTTCTAAAAATTGTAAAGCTTTTTTAGAAGAATCTGCTGACATGCCATTGAGTAATCTGTCTGTAGCCTCAACCAGATGAATATCCATGTGGCTCATCTGTAATTCTTTATAGTCCTTAGGGAAAACATTGTGCTTCAGTTCGGCCAATGCACCTGCCATTTCCACACCTGTAGGTCCGCCACCTACAATTACGTAGTCCATCAAGCTGTTCATCAGCTCATCGTCATCTGTAAGCAGGGCGTACTCAAAGTTCTTGATGATTTTATTGCGCAGCTTAATGGCATCTTCAATTGTTTTGAGCGGCAAGGCATGTTTTTCAACTTCATCTAAACCATAAAAATTGCTGCTGGCGCCTGTGGCAATCACCAGGTAATCATAGCGAATGCCACCTATTGAGGTTTCTATGTAATTCTCTTCAGGTTTAATCAGGTTTACTTCACCCAGTCTGAAGAAAAAATCATCCTGTTTAGCAAAGCGTTTTCTGAAAGGGAAGATGATGGAACTGGTTTCGAGGCCAGAAGTAGCCACCTGGTAAAGCAAGGGCTGAAAAGTGTGGTGGTTATATTTATCAAAAAGCACCACTTGTGCTTTCAGTTTGCTCAGGTTGCGGGCCAGTTCAATACCGGCAAAGCCGCCACCAATTATAATAATCCTGGGTTTTCCTAAATCGGCAATGCGAGTACGTGTAGCGATAAGTTTTGGCATATGTTGGCCGCTAAATTCGGTAATTTAACAGAATATTTTGTCTCAATACGCCCGAAAATAATTTTTGTTAAGCTACTGCATTGCTCATATTATTTGCCGAATTTTAAATGCTAAAATTAATAAAGTATGTATAGATATATTATTGTAGTAGCAAGCACTGTTGCTTTACTATTCTCTTGCGATTCGAAGGAAAAAGCTCAAATGCAAACTGAGTTAGATTCATTAAGGCGCGAAGCAGCCATTAACCAACAATTGGCCGAGGTGTTGATTGAAGTTGGTAACATGATGGATTCCATTGATGTAAGCCGAAACATGATCAGGATAAATATTGTAGAAGGCACAACCTATGATGATTTCAATTACCGCATGCGCGAACTCAACCAGTATGTGAAGGATTCAGAACGCAAGTTGAGCGAAATGGAACAGGCACTCAGAAAATCGCAATCCGCATCTGGCGCTTATGCCAATACCATTAAAAAGCTGCGGGCCGATTTGGAGAGCAGAAATAAAGAAATTGCCGAACTCAAAGACCGGGTAGAGCAATTCAGAAACACCAACCAAAATTTGGTGAGTTTGGTAAACCTGCAGGAGACTGAATTGGCCGATAAAGAAGCCCAGATCATGTCTAAGAATCAGGAGCTTGCTTTAATTGAGGCGCGTATACAAGAACTTTTACTGCAATCTAAAATGAGTGAAGCAGATGCTTACTTTGCACGCGCACAGGCTGTTGAAGAGGCGGCCAACCGCACCAAGCTGGCACCCAAAAAGAAAAAAGAAACCCTTGAAGAGGCATTAGAACTTTACAAGAAATCTTACTCGTTGGGCAATAATGATGCAAAGGCCAAGATTGACGAGCTGAGTAAAAAGATTTAGCAGTACAGTTTAAACTCAGTGAAAAAGGCATCCACTCAGATGCCTTTTTATTTTTTAATTCGATTATTACCAAGATGCTTTTATCTTGCGCCCTTGTTTTTGCATATGGCTAAGAAAAAGTTAAGACTGGTAGTTAAAAAATCTCAATTGCCCAAAGCTGGAAAAGGTTTGTACACCAAAGATTTTATTAAGAAGGGAACGAGAGTGATCGAGTACAAGGGAGAGATTATTGATGATAAAGAGAGTGAGCGCAGGGCAGAGGAAGAAGATATTTATGGTTACATGTTCTTTATCAATAAAAAACATTGTATAGATGCCTACTATACGCCCCAGCATATGGCACGATATGCCAATGATGCCCGTGGTATTGCCAGGGTAAAAGGACTTAAGAATAATGCCGATTATGAAATTGTAGGCAAGAAGTGTTTTATAACCACAACACGCGATGTGGAGCCCGGTGAAGAAATATTTGTTGATTATGGCAAAGAATATTGGGATGTAATCAGGTACAATATTAAGCTTGATGAAAAGCGCGCTAAAGAAGCTGCGAAAAAGAAACTGAAAAAACAGCAAAAGGCCACGAAGAAAAAGAAGCGCAAATCAGCTAAAAAATAAATTTAACATGCAATACAAAATCATAAATTAGTCTACCAGAAAGTAGAATTTTTATTTTTGGCTCTTACGATTATGGATAAAGACCAATTAAGCATGCGTATCATCAAATTAATTTTATTCATTCAGGTTTTTACTTTTTATCCTGCATTTAGTCAGGTCACTATTTCGGGCAAACTAATTGATGAAATTACCGGAGAGCCTGTAGTGCAGGCTCACATACTGCACCAGAAGCGATCAATCGGTACACTATCTGATGCAAAAGGTAATTTTGTTCTGACACTTCGTGATTTCAGCAAGGATGATGACATTGTAATTTCTCATGTTACATATGAAACTGCAAACATCAAGGTTTCTTCATTTGAACAAAGACAAGTGATTGCATTAAAAACCAAAGTGGTGGTGCTTGAGCCTGTACTTATTAGGCCTCAAAAATTTGATGCAGCTAAATTTATGCAGCAGGTAAGTAATGCTTATGAGAAGCAAAAGAAAAAAGATCCGCAAATAGCCATTGCGCATTACAGAGAAAAAGCCAAATATGATGATAAGTATGTTTTCTTCATGGAAAGCATTGGCTATGGTATGCTAATGGGTGAAAGAAGGGATAATACCGCAGCACTTGCCAGTTATAAATTCTTTTGTGATAATACCCGTGAAAGTCTGCCAGCTGATGCATGGTTGCAATTCAGAAGTAATGTAGGCCCGCAGCCAAGAACTAAAGTATTCAATGCTTCGGGTAGCACACTAAATGAATTTGGTATGTTTGAATTAAGCGGACCTTTATCAAAAAAGAACAATAAAAAATACAAATACGAATTGGCTGATATCTATGAGTTAAATAAGCAGGTGGTATACAGTATTTCATTCAGCAGTGCTGACCGTAGCGGAGTAATTGATGTACTCAAAGAAAATTTACAAATCATTAAAGCTGAGTATAGCACAAGATCATATATTAGTTCAGTCTTCTGGAAAAGAATTAAGGCAGATATTAAAATTCAGTTTAACTATTTTGAGGGTATACCTTATTTGTCAGCTGTTGAGACTTATTACAATCGCGATGGACTTGAACATTTTAATTCTTATACAGTACTTGCACAAAAATTCAATGAATTTGATTTAGATCAACAAGCGTTTTGGTCTTTCAACGATTGGGATATGAATCCCTTCATCGATTACCGACCCGAAGAGTGGGAGGTATACAACATACCTGCTGAGCCTATGTGGGATAAAATAAAAGCTGACTTATCAACTGCAGAATATTCCTTAGCAGAGCAATTCAAATTAAACAGCGGTAAATGGTATATGGAAGAAGGTAGAAAGAATCCAAGAGCCAGAATTACAATACAGGAACTGCAATCAGCCTTTTGATTAAGATTATGCTTGTATAAATGTTTTATTGGTGATCATAAAGTAAATAAAAGACATGATAGTTTACGGCATTAAAAATTGTAATACAGTAAAATCAGCGCTCGATTGGCTTAAGAAAAAAAAGATCGAGTTTGAATTTCATGATTATAAAAGCAAAGGCATCAGTGCAGCCAAACTAAAAGACTGGAGTAAACAGGTAGGCTGGGAGGCTTTACTGAACAAACGAGGTACCACCTGGCGTAAATTAGATGAAGCTGAACAACAAAAGATAAAGAGTGAGAAAGCAGCTATTGAATTAATGCTTGAAAAGACAAGTATTATTAAAAGGCCGTTGATTGAGCGCAATGGTAAAGTGCTCTTATTGGGTTTTGATGAAGCCGCCTACAAGCAAAAACTGAAATAAAAAGAAGAAGGTCACTACGAAACCAAACTAAAGTAGCAACCTTCTCTTATACAACTATGTCTCGGCTCCAATCCGTACGCTATTTTTTAGCACCTTGAGATTCTTTGTGATCTCTTTATACTGTGCGGTGGCCAGCCATAGCTGGTTTTGCCCTATTTCACTTCAATTTTTTTGTGAAACTTTTCTTCTTTGAGTATTTTCTTTCCGATGTTGATTTTCAGAATTCCATTCAGGTACTGAGCATCTATTTTTTCTTCATTAATGTTCTCTGGAAGATTGAATGCGCGATGGAAGCTGGTGTAATTAAACTCCTTGCGGGTATAATTATTTTCCTTTTCTTCCTTCTCTTCTTTCTTCTCAGAAGAAATTTCTAGCATGCCGTTCTCTACCTTAATCTGGAAATCTTTTTTCTCCATACCTGGAACCGCCATTTCAATTTCAAAACTCTTGTCCAGTTCTTTAATGTTAACAGCGGGCATAACCTGCATTCTCTTCATCCAGTCGGCATCAAAGAAGCGGTCGTTGTCAAAGAAATCACTTAGCCATTTATCGCTAAGCAAATTGGGCAATAATGGGGCTTTCATGAGTGTCATAATAACCTCCTTTTTTAAATTTTATTAAAGGTGTATCTATTAGTTTAATTAAAGTATGATGTACATCATGCTGTTAATTGATTTTTATCATGATCATTTGTCAACAACCATCTGTATAAAGAAATATGGCCTTAATGGATAAAGTAAACTGACTGATGTTAAATTTCTAACTTGCGGCATTTAGGTTTAAAATGGATCACGAAAAGAGAAGAAAGCAAGCCCGCACCATCAGGGTTTTCAGAAAAATTCATCGCATTACAGGTATTTTTCTTTTTGTTTTTTTCTTTCTCATCGGTTTTAGTGGTTTACTTCTGGGCTGGAAGAAAAATAGCGGAGGTTATATACTTGCCCCAAGTTACCTGGGCACTTTACCCGGCCTCAGTAAGGCCCTTCCTTTAGATTCATTGAATGGGAAAGCCCTTTTTTATGCAGCCACTTTATTTGGAAAAGACAAAGAACACCTGATTGAGCGCATAGATGTAAGGCCAGATAAAGGCATGGCCAAATTCATTTTCAAAGAAAAATATAATGCCTTGCAATTAGACCTAAGCACAGGTAATTTATTACATGCTGAAAAACGCAGGGCTGATCTTATTGAACATTTACATGATGGCAGCATGGTTGATAAACTTTTATTGAATGATGCAGGCTGGTTCAAATTATTGTATACCACTATCATGGGCCTGTCGCTCATAACATTTTCTATTACCGGCTTTTGGTTATGGTATGGGCCTAAGCGTATGAACCGCTAAGTCTGCTTACAGTACTGCCTTCCTTTCTGAAATTAACCGCTTATAAAAAGAGCGCATACGGCTAAGTTAGTCTTCATAATTTTAACAGGTATAAATATGCTTTTATGAAAAAAACATTATCAATTATTTTCCTTTCGCTGCTGGTATTTTCGCTTGCGGCACAAGACAAAGCCTTAAGTGTAAAAGATTATGGCCGCTGGAGCCGCATCATGGGCACTAACATCAGCAACGATGGTAAATGGATGCATTACACGCTTAGGCCAAATGGCGGAGATGATA
The DNA here is from genome assembly GCA_035327445.1 of Cyclobacteriaceae bacterium. Taxonomy (GTDB): domain Bacteria; phylum Bacteroidota; class Bacteroidia; order Cytophagales; family Cyclobacteriaceae; genus DAOLDI01. The sequence continues at coordinate 5,891 of DAOLDI010000075.1, forward strand.
CACTTTTTATTCAGAACCTGGATGCAGATAAGTTTTACAAAATCAACTATGCATCATCTGCCTCTTTTTCTGAGAACAGTCAATGGGCCTCTTATCTCATCAGACCAAGTAAAGAAGAAGAAAAAAAATTACGCAAGAGTCGTAAACCAATATTAAATACGGCTGGGCTTATCAACCTCAATACCGGTGAAAAGGTAAATTATGATCGTGCCGAAAGCATGGACTTTGCTAATACCTCAAAATATTTTGTGGTACTCAGAAAGAAGCCTGCCGATGATAATACCAAACATGAAGGAAAGGATTTGATCATCCGCAATCTTGAAAATGGTACTGTACTAAACATTGGTAATGTGGGTAGTTATGCTTTCAATAAAAAAGGAAGTATGCTGGCCTATACGATAGATGCAGACGGCATGCTTGGCAATGGTTTGTATGTTTTGAATCTCAATACCAATGAAATGCGTGCGCTTGATACTGACTCAGCACGTTATAGTCAGCTTACCTGGGATGATGCCAATGCACACCGTAACGATTGGAATAACCGCGGCAAACACCTGGCAGTTCTTAAAGGTAATACGGCTGATAAAGAGATGCATCGAAACAATACATTATTGGTATTCAGCAATGTTGGGCTACCGGCATACCAAAAAAAATCATATGCTAATTCCGCCCTGTCTGGAATACCTGATGGAATGATTATCAGTGAAAATGGAAACCTGCGTTGGTCAGAAGATGGTACACTTGTTTTCTTCGGCATAAAAGAACAAGAGAAAAAACAAAAGATGAGCAAAGATACCATACCTAATGTGGATGTATGGCACTGGAAGGATGAAACTATTCAAACCGTGCAAATGCGCAGGGCAGAACAAATGAAGCGATTCACATTTTTGTGTTCAGTTGATGTGAACAGCGGAAGGTTCAGTCGCCTTGCCGATGATAATATGCGTATGGTTATGCTAAGCAAACATGCGCAATTTGCTATTGGTAGAGATGAAAAGCCTTACATTAACGATGTTAATTGGGGAGTTTCACCTGCCGATTTCTACAGGGTAAACATCAGAACAGGTGCTAAAGAAATTTTTGCTAAAGATGTGAGGCGTCCATTAGGTACATCGCCAGATGGCCGCTATTTCTTGTTTCAACTAGACTCAAGTTTGCATGTATATGATGTAAACCTGGGCAAGCTTACCAATGTATCAAAATCAGCAGCGGTTAATTTCATGAATCTTGATCACCCATATCCACATGAAAAACCACCTTATGGTTTGGCCGGTTGGACGAAAGACGGAAAGCATGTAGTAGTAAACCATGATTTTGATTTATGGATGCTGGCTTTAGATGGCAGCCGTGCAACAAACCTTACGGCTGGTGTAGGAACAAAAGAATTCATCAGGTTCAGGTACACAGATATCAATTCACTGGAAGAATACATTGACACTAAAAAACCAATTCTGCTTTCGGCTTATGGTGAGTGGACAAAAAAATCTGGTTACTACACTGTAGTGCCGGGCCAAAGTCCGAGAGCATTAATTTATGAAGACCGTAGCATAGGTCGCCCCAACAAAGCTTTAAATGCAGAGCGAATCATTTTTACAGCTCAAACTTTTGAAGACTTTCCTGATTATTATGTAAGCAACACCAACTTCAATAATCCGAGAAAAGTAACGAATGCTAATCCGCAGCAGAAAGAATATGCCTGGGGCAGAAGAGTGCTGGTTGATTATACCAACAGCAAAGGCGAAAAATTACAAGGCACATTAACACTACCTGCCAATTACAAAGAAGGCGAGAAGTATCCCATGATTGTGTACTTCTATGAAAAGATGTCACAAAACCACCATCAGTATTCTATGCCGGTTTATGATGATCGCCCGCATATGTCGCTTTATGCCAGCAATGGTTACCTGGTATTAATGCCCGATAATGTTTTTGAAGAAGGAAGACCAGGAACAAGTTCATTGGATTGCATTACATCTGCCGTGAACAAGGTAATTGACTTGGGCTATGCTGATCCTAAGCGGGTTGGTTTACAAGGCCATAGTTGGGGAGGTTATCAGTCATCATTTATTCTTACCCAAACTGATTTGTTTGCTTGTATAGTTACCGGTGCACCGCCCACTAACCTCGAGAGCTTTTACAATAATATTTATGGAAGCACAGGAACCAACCATCATGGCATTATGGA
>DAOLDI010000076.1:0-8006 GCA_035327445.1 Cyclobacteriaceae bacterium
GGTAGGGGCAGGTGTGCTGGCCGAGCCATTAATTCGCTTCCTCTTTACCGAAGTATGGCTGCCTGCCGTACCCTATTTTCAAATTTTGTGCATTACAGGAATTATGTACCCGCTGCATGCCTATAACCTGAATATCTTAAATGTAAAGGGCAGGAGTGATTTGTTTTTAAAATTGGAAATTGTAAAGAAAAGTTATGTTACTCTTGGGGTAATTCTTGCAATCCCATTTGGCATTATGGGCCTACTCTGGTTTCAGGTGTTATCCACCTTCATTGCATTTTTCATCAACACACACTATAGCGGCAAGCTTATTCAATACCCGCTTGTTGAACAAATTAAAAACCTGCTGCCTGTTTTTGCTTTGGCCGGCTTTATGGGTATGGTTTGTTATTTTGCACGTCAGTTAGTATTAAACATGTTTGTGCCCGACTGGCTACAACTTGTTAGCATCACCGGCTTGGGGGCAATGATTTATTTTGGCATAGCGCATGTGATTAAGTTTAGCCCTTATGTGGAATTTAAACAGTTAGCTTTAAAATTTTAAAATGATCCCTGTTACCAAACCTTTTTTACCACCTAAAGAAGAATACGATGCTTACCTGCAAGGCATCTGGCAGCGCAATTGGCTCACCAATAATGGCCCATTGGTAAATGAGCTGGAGTTAAAACTCAAAGAGTATCTGCAAGTGCCGCATATGCTCTATCTAAGCAACGGCACCATTGCGCTGCAAATTGCCATCAAAGCCCTGGGTCTGAAAGGGGAGGTAATCACCACACCTTTTTCCTACGTGGCCACTACCAGCAGCATAGTGTGGGAAGGCTGCAGCCCCGTGTTTGTGGATATTGACCCGCAGACTTTAAACATAGACCCCAACAAAATTGAAGCAGCCATTACACCGCGCACCAGCGGTATTGTGGCCACGCATGTGTACGGCAACCCCTGCGATGTGGAAGCCATTAATGTTATTGCAAAAAAGCACAAGCTCAAAGTAATTTATGACGGAGCCCATGCCTTTGGGGTAAAGTATAAGGGCAAGAGTATATTTAATTATGGAGATGTTAGCACGGCCAGCTTTCATGCTACTAAACTTTACCACACTGTAGAGGGGGGTGCTGTGGTCACCCAAGATCCTGAATTGCTAAAGAAACTTTCTTTTATGCGAAACTTTGGGCATGAAGGGCCTGATCATTTTGCTGAACTAGGTATAAATGGAAAGAATTCAGAGTTTCATGCAGCTATGGGGCTGGTAAATGTAAAATATATTGAATCGATAGTGTCCAGACGGAGAGAATTAGTTGCCTACTATTCTCAGAAGTTGGAACCTTTGGCTTTGCAAAGACCTCAATTGAAAACTGATACAGTTTATAACTATGGATATTATCCTGTGCTGTTCAATAACGAAGGCGACTTGCTAGCCGTTATGCGCCAATTGGAGTTAAATAAAATATATGCTAGACGTTATTTCTATCCATCATTGGCAACATTACCCTATGTCTCTTCTAACGACTTACCTGTAACGGAGAATATTGCTAGTCGTGTAATATGCTTACCTATGTATTACGATTTAAGTTTTGAAGAGATTGATTTTATTGTTCGTATCATAACCAGAACTATCAAATATGGCATTTCTTAGTGAAGAGGCATTGCGCCAAATGGGTTTTAAATCCTTGGGCACCAATGTTAAAATATCCGATAAGGCTGCAATCTATAACGCAGCTAACATTTCGATTGGTTCAAATGTACGCATTGATGATTTCTGCATTCTTTCTGCCGGTGAAGAAGGTATTGAGTTAGGAAACTATATCCATATTGCTTGTTACGTTTCCTTAATTGGTAAATGTAAAATTGTGTGCGAAGATTTTGTGGGTATTAGTTCACGCACAGCCGTTTACTCTAGCAGTGATGATTACAGTGGTGCTGTACTTGTTGGGCCTACTATACCAGATGAATATAAACGGGTAGATCATCGGCCTGTAATTTTCGAGAAATATTCATTGATTGGTGCAGGCTGTGTAATACTACCGGGTGTAATTATTGGTGAGGGGACAGCCGTAGGTGCTCTCTCATTGATCTCCAAAAGCCTAGATCAATGGGGTATTTACATAGGTTCTCCACTAAAATATATTAAAAGAAGAAAACAAGATTTAGTTGAATTAGCAAATAAGCTGGTCAAAGAAGATTTAAAAACTATTTGATTACTTCATAGAGACTTTAATAATGAACCTTCATATTATTCACGATGAGAAGTTTATTGATTGGGCATTTGAAATATTTGAAGAAGTTAAAGAGAATCAAAATCATTTTGTTCTTCTTTCCTCAAAGAAAAGTAAACAAATTAAGTTTCTTCATAAAACAAGATATACCATACTGGAACCTAAAGCACTGCTAAAATTAATTAATAACGGCAAATATGGTATCGTCTTTGTTCATTGTTTAACTACAGATAAGTTTTCGGTTGTCAATAAGATAACTCGCGAAGTAAAAATAGTTTGGTTAGGCTGGGGGTTAGATTATTATTCTAGAATTTATCAATTTGAAAAGAAATATTTTCTGAGCGCTACTTACAGTCTTTATTTACGCCATTCAACATTTTCCAGTCGATTAAAAAAAAATATTTATCGGATTCTAAAAAGAGCACAATTCATTAAATTCTTAAACCGAGTAACTTTTTTTTCACCTGTTATTCGCCAAGATTATGATTTACTTGTTAAAGTGTTTGGAGTAAAAATGAAATATCTTCCTTGGAACTACGGGACTTTAAAAGAGAATATCTTGCCCAAAATTCCTGGATACAAAATAACGAGCAACGACATAATGATGGGGAATAGTGCTACATATTCTAATAATCATTTAGATGTTTTTAATTTGATTGGCGCCTTGGTTGGTAATCGTAAAATAATTTGCCCATTAAGTTATGGCGATGCCAACTACCGGGAAATAGTAATTGAACAAGGTCAGAAAATATTTGGTGATAAGTTTGAAGCGATTTCGGATTTTATGTCGTTAGATCAATACTATCAAAAGATACAAATTTGTGGCAATGTTTTTTTTGGTTCCTTGCGGCAGCAAGGTTTAGGTAACATAGTAACAATGATGTATTTTGGTGCTAAAATCTTTTTATTTAAAGAGAACCCTTTATACGATTTTTTCAAAGAAAGATCTGCTATAATTTTTTCATTTGATGAACTTATTCTCAATAATAAAATACTTGATTATCAACTATCGCAAGATGATATACAAAAAAATAGACAAATACTTGAACTGATATGGTCAAGAGAAGCTATACGTAATAAGACATTTAAGTTTTTTGATGAGCCTTAGGTGTAAGTTAAATATAGATATTCTCAATTTTATTCAGTTATAATTCATGATTTTAATGGACAGAAAGATACTTGTTGTTATTGGCTCTTTCAAAATTGGCGGTGCTGAGCGCATGGCGCTTAACATTGGTTCTGCATTGTTGGGCAAAGGTTACGATGTGCATTTTGCCTTACTACGGCCAATATTTGAATTACCACACACAATACCGAATGAACGAATTCATATTCTTGCACCTCAGGTAAAGAATAAGTTCTTGAATTATGCGGGTATCTTGATTAACATGTTATTGTTACGATTAAAGTTGAAGCCTGATGTTGTAATAGGCTTTACCTACTTTAGTAGCTTTGTTGCGTGTTTCAGTTTTGCAAAATTTATTATTGCACGGTTTGATGTGAATCCCTACCAGATGATCAGGAAACAAAAGCATTTTTTGGCTACGGTTATCGCTTATTTTCCAAAGGTTAGGTATATAGTGGTTCCTTCAAACGGACTTTCAAATGATATAGTAAAAAGAAGAAAAGTATTAAGAAAAAAAGTAAAAGTAATTAGCAATAGTATTGATATTGATAATATAATAAAGCAATCCACTGATTTAATTATTAATGAGAACGATATAATATATACTGCAAAGCCTTATATAAGTGCTTTAGGTAGATTTACTCCACAAAAAAATTTCGAGTTGTTAATTAATGCTTATGCTAAAAGTAAAATTAAAGAGCGTTTGAATTTGTTGATCATTGGACGTGGTAATAGAGCTTCATATTATACTAGTTTAATTACACGATTAAGATTAACAGAAAAAGTTTTTTTGATTGGTCAGAGAGAAAACCCCTTCCCATTAATAGCTAGATCTAGTTTTATGGTTAATACCTCTTTGTATGAAAGTTTTTGCAACGTAATCGTGGAGGCGCTTTGTTTAGGAAAGCCAGTAATTGCTTCAGATTGTCCTTACGGACCTGCAGAATTAATCGCTGAAGGCGTGAATGGTTATTTGTTCTTAAATAATTCTGAAAGTGAGTTGGTTGCTGTTTTTGATCGAATTGCAGAAAATCCAGAGCTAGTTAATAAATTATCTGTAAATGCAAATAAATCTATTGAGCGCTTTAAATTAAACGCTATTGTTGTAAAATGGGAAGAAATAATACTGAACAATGAAATCATTAATTAGTACTAAACTTATCACTACGAATATTGGTAATCAAGCTCTATCTGATGAACTTATTTTTCTTGCTGAAGAAAGACGAATGCAAGTAGTTGGCAGACCATTTGGTTTAGATAATTACACAACTAGTAGTTTATCAAATGACCTGATTAATGATTTTGAAGGTATTGCTGCTAAAATTGCTAAACTTACTATTTCAGAAAATAAATCATTAAAGCCAACTTCCAAAAAAGCAGTTTTGCTGCCTTTTGGCGGTACAACAGTAAAAACTGAGCCCTTAAGGGTAATTTTTCGCAAATTCAGAAAACTCTACTTTAGATTCTATGCAGTGTCACCTGCCTACCGTAAACGCTTAGCATTATATTCTAAAGTTGATAACTATTATTACAGCGCTGCGGGTGAAGTAAGTGAACAGGAATTCTTTTACCGTCAACTGCTTGATTTACGTATCGCTCAACTAAAAGGTGTTAAAACATATGCCATCAATCAATCCGTAGAACTTCCAGAAGGGAACTACAAAACGCTTCTCTTGCATGTTTATAAAAACATGGAAAACATTGTGCTGCGTGGCGAAATATCGAAGTCACTATTAGTTGGAGGTGGAGTGCCTGAGCATAAAATCATTCTAGCACCTGATAGTGCTTTTCGTACTACAGTTCCTTTAAAACCTTTTAAATCTGCTGTTAAGAAAGTAGCTATTAATTTTACAAAGAAAACATATGTTGAGAGTGAAGTCATACCTTTTCTTGAGCAATTGATGAAGGAGAATTATGAACTTTTTTATGTAACTAATGATCCTTATGGAGATGAGCATGTGGCTAAGCTTATTAATCAAAAGCTTGGTATAAATTATTCTCTTGAAACTCTAACTTATAAAGATTATGTGCAGTTTCTTCAAGACTTTGATGTTGTAATAAGTTCCCGACTACATACGAATGAACTTGCCTTTACTGGTGGTATTCCAGTTTTGCCCATAGAGGGAAATATGCATAAAACCACGGAAGTATTTAAGTTAATTGATTATCCACTGTACACGGTTCAGTACAAAAGTCAGAGCTATGGCAATGATCTTTCAAAAGCTTTTGAAATATTAAAAACAAACTTCAACAATATTCAGAAATTTATTCGTGAGAGATTGCCATTAATTGCTGAGCAGACTAAGCTCAATATAGATGCTTAAAATGATTATCGCCTTTATCATAGACACCTTGCAAACCGGTGGAGCAGAGAAAAGTTTGCTAGAGATTACAGCTCGATTTAAAAAGTATAAGCCAGTATTTTTTCAATTATACCCCGGAGATGCATTGTTACAGGATTTTAAAAAGACGGGTATTGAAGTAAAGCAATTTAATTTTAAGCCTGATTATAATTTTAAGGAAACTGCTCAACGGATAGCGCCTGCTTTGAGTGCAGCGCAACCCGATTTAATTCATTCAACCTTATTCAGGGCGGATATGGTTAGTCGTCACCTAAGTAAACGAATGAATATACCACTAATTAATAGCTTAGTAAATAATTCCTACAGTTGGCAACGGTATAAGGCAATGTCCTTGGCTGGTAGATTAAAGCTATTTGGGATCCAATGGTGGGATAGATTTACTTCGAAACAGGTAGACCTTTTTATTTCAAATTCAAGGGCAATTCAAGAGACCAACGCCAAAGCATTAAATATACCTGCCCACAAAATCAAAGTGATTTATCGCGGTAGAGATATAAATCAATTTCATTTGGTAAGCGAAGCACAAGTATATGAAGAACGCCAAAGATTAGGAGTTCAATCCAAAAAAGTTTTTCTCAACGTAAGTCGTTTGTTGGATCGTAAGGGGCAATTAGATTTAGTGCAGGCTTATCATAAAGTTTATCAACAAAATAGTGACACAATACTTCTTGTTGCAGGAGAGGGTGTTTATCGCTATGCCTTAGAGCAAGAAATTGAAAAATTGAATCTTAGAGGTTCGGTGGTTTTATTGGGTAATCGTACTGACGTGCCCGTGCTATTAAAGCTGGCCGATTATTTTGTATTCCCCTCTCACTATGAAGGCTTACCAGGTGCATTAATTGAAGCTATGTTTTCTAAGACGCCAATTATTGCCTCTGCAATACCGGAGAATATTGAGTGTGTTTCAAGTGATTTGGCGTTATTTTTTCCTGCTGGTAATGTTGATGCATTGGCAGAACGAATGTTAACTGCGTTAGATTGCAAAGATTGGCAAACACGAATTGAAATGATCTATAATTTTGCGTTACAGCATTTTGAGATAAACAAAATTGCCGATCAATACGAGGCAACATATGATCAATTATTATTAAGATGAGAGTTCTTCAACTCATACAAAAACCACAATTACGTGGTGCTGAAATATTTGCCTGCCAACTATCAGAGGAATTAGCTTGTTATGGCGTAACCAGTGATGTGGCTTTTTTGTTTGGAGAAGAGAATAATGTATTGAACTTTAACTTGAAATTTCATGCTCTTGGGGCAATTCAACAAAGAAGATTTAGTGATTTTTCTGGTTACAAAAACTTGGCTGAGTTAGTCCGTAGCGGACAATATGAAATTGTGCAGGCGAATGCGGGGGATACACTTAAGTATGCAATAATTTCTAAACTCCTATACAGATGGAGGACCCCTGTTGTGTTTAGAAATGCCAATAAGATGAGTGACTTTATCAAGAACCCGTATCAGAAATGGTTTAATAAATGGTTACTGGGTAAATGCAGGTTTGTTGTTTCTGTAAGTGAGAATTGCAGGCAGGATATTTTAACAATTATTCCTAGTCTGAAAAATCGGTCAATCACAATTCCCATTGGTACGAAATCGTTTGAATTAGTAGAGCCTATTGCAAGACCTAACCCTGATGAGCCTTTTTTTGTTTCAATTGGGAGCTTAGTTCCGGAGAAGAATCATGTATTTCTCATAGACGTGTTCCATGAATTTATCAAAGGAGGTAATAAAGGACATTTGTGGATAATTGGTGAAGGCCATCTACGTGCAATGCTTGAAGATAGAATTCAAGCATTAGGTTTAAATGATCGTATTAAGCTTCCGGGTGCCAAGAATAATGTTTTATCCTATTTAAAAGCTTCTGACGCCCTAATGATGCCTTCTTTGATTGAAGGTTTACCAGGGGTAATTCTCGAAGCGCTTTCGTGCAGAATTCCGGTAATATCCGCATCTGTTGGCGGTATTCCGGAAGTGATTAATGAAGATACAGGCCAGTTGATACGCAATTCTGAGATTAGTGCATATTTGAAGGCAATGGAGGATATAATACAAAATTCATCAGGAAATAAATGGAGAAACAGAGTAATAGCAGGAGAAAGGCTAGTTCGGGAGCATTATACAATGCCCATTGTAACCCATAGTTTTTTTCAAACCTACAGGCGAATCATTGATTAAGTTGGGTTACTTTTGTTACCGTTATTGCATCAAAATTGCTAATTTTAAAATTAAATCATAGGCTAATGAATCGCAGTTGGCTATTTCAAGTGGTATTATTATTTTGCTCAGGCTTTGCTTCT
>DAOLDI010000077.1:0-7893 GCA_035327445.1 Cyclobacteriaceae bacterium
TATCGCCTGATCTGATGCCCACGGCTTCTGAGGGTCCGCCACTAAGCGGAGAAACAACTACAATCGTGTCTTGAAAAATATTGAACTCAATGCCAATGCCTTCAAAATTTCCACGAAGGTCTTCATTGGCGCTAATTCTGTCGTTGGCGGTGATGTAAGAAGAGTGAGGATCAAGTTTTCCCAGCATATTTCTGATGGCCTCTTCCACCAGTTGATCGGTGTTAATATCTTCTACATATTCATTTTTAATGAGGGTAAGTACTTCCCTGAATTTCTGTACTTCGCGCAAAATTTCTTTGTCGGGACCTTTATTGCCACTCAGGTTTGCACCAATGAGAATGCCCCCTGCCAGGCCAAGACAAAGTATAATGGGCAGGCCAATCACCCGCTTGTTCGATTCTTTTTCTGTCATAACGCTCAAATTCTAAACTTTTATTTAATAACGAATCTCCACCTTATTTGTTGATATTACCAAATTCAGGCCTTATTAATTCAATCAATTCGAATTAAGCCATAAATTGGAAAAGTTTTTTGAACCGAATTGGTATTTTTAGCTTTTCATCGATCATGCAGGGAGTATTATTAAAAGAAAAACGGATTATTGACCTGGTAGGTGAGAACTATGTTCGTGCTTCAGTACTGTTTTATTTTGGCATTAAATTTTACGAATATAATAACCAAACGCTCGAAGAAGTTTGCAGGCAAAAGGGCTTGAAGGTTGAGCAGGTTGTTAATGAACTTGAAAGTGCGGTGCAAAGCAATCAGGAAGATATTCCGCTGGCACACTATCCGCTTGATATCATCATTGAATATTTAAAACACGCACATTTTACCTTCATCAAACACAAATTGCCCTATATCTCTAAACTTATAGAAGGTCTTAGTGTAGCTGATGCGCAGTTTGAAAATTTAGTACGAGATTTAAAGCTCGTATTTCCTTTGTTTGTAGAAGATTTTATTCACCACATTTACGAAGAAGAAGATACACTCTTCAAATACATCATTAAGCTTGAGCTGGCAGCAAAGCAAAAATTAAATCCTGTAAAACTTTGGCGTCAATTAGAAGCACATTCATTGCAGCAATTTGCGCTTGAGCATGAGTTGCATGAAGATGAGATGGCAGGTATAAGAAAGATCACCCTCAATTTTGAATTGTATGATACCACACCGCTGCATGTTAAAGTGATTTATGCAGAGCTGATGGATTTTGAAAAGCAATTAATAACACATGCAGCAATAGAGAATAATATTCTTTTTCCCCGGGCAATGTCATTAGAAGCACAGGTTAAAGAAAGGCTATTCTCAAAATCTCGCTGGAACTGATTGCAGGAAAGCTTTATGGGAAGAATACTGGCCATTGATTATGGAAAAAAACGCTGCGGCCTGGCAGTATCTGATCCACTGCGCATTATAGCAGGCCCGCTGCAAACAGTTGAAACGCATCAACTCATTAATTTTCTTAAAGACTATCTGCAAAAAGAAGCTGTTGATGAATTTGTAATCGGCATGCCCAGGCAATTGGATAATACAGATTCTGCCACAGCGCCACTTGTCAGAAAATTTATTGTATTGCTAAAATCTACTTTTCCTGATAAGCCGGTGCATGAAGTGGATGAACGCTTTACAACTTCAATAGCGCAGCGCGCCATGATTGAAGGGGGCATGAAAAAAAAAGACCGTCAGCAAAAAGGCACATCAGATAAAATAAGTGCGGTGCTTATACTGCAGTCGTTTATGCAGGCCAAACTATAAGACTTTGCTCAGATCAAATTCTGCGTGAAAGCGCAGTTGTCCGTCTCTTTTGAGAATATAACTCAACACTTGTTTTTCTTCATCCAGCACAAAAGACCATTCATTGGTTGATGCAGCGGGGATGAGTTTGGCAGTATATTCATCAGCAGGGAAGCGTTGCGTAAGAGCTGTTCCATCTGTGCTGGCATAGCCACCATACATAGTAATTTCATCAGGTGTGCCGTCTTCGTGCCGGTGGTCATGTTTAAATAGCAAGCCCATTTCATCTACAGTTAAAATCCAGGTACGCGACTTGTCTTCGCCAACATGAAAAGGCATACGAATTTCTGTTGGGCTGCAGCTGGCAAAAATTACTTTCAGGGCCTGGCCTTTGAAAGGGTTACGGTCACCTTCGGGAAAAATGGCGGTGCCGGCAAAACTTTTTCCACAATACCTTGAAAGCTTAGCCATAAAGGCGGCTGTGTTATCTTGTTTTTTGGCTGGGAGAAAAAACAGTAAACTGATAATGATCAATATTTTATTCATCTGTTAATAATTTTTTGTTTTGGACAGATGCCAGCTTCCCGAAGTCTCGGGACGGCATACAGGGAATCGCCTGAATGATTATGCTGTTGGGTGTAAAGCATTTTAAATGCCGATTTCATGCTTCAAGGTAATGATTCCTGCTCTTAGGGGCACCAATTTTTTGTAAATGGGTTTATAGAAAGGATTTGTTGATAAAAAGGCCCAGCATAGCCTCAATAATTATAAATTTGCAAGCTTTAAAAATGAGCCCTATGATTTTTCCGATTGTGATGTATGGAGACCCGGTGCTGAGAAAGCGAGCCAGAGATATTGAACCGGGTGAAACAGATGTTAAAGCCCTGAGTGCCGATATGTTTGAAACGATGTATGCAGCCAATGGGGTTGGTTTGGCTGCACCCCAGATAGGCAAAGCCATTCGTTTGTTTGTGGTAGATGCAGGGGCTATGGAAGAAGAGGGCCTGGAAGATTTCAAAAAAGTTTTTATTAATCCAGAAATAATTGAGTTAAGTGGTGAGCCATGGGCATTTGAAGAAGGCTGCCTTAGTATTCCTAACATCAGAGAAGAAGTGAGTCGTGAAGCAAAAGTGCGGTTGCATTATTTTGATGAAGACTGGAATGAGCATGAAGAAGAATTTGAGGGTATTGCCGCACGTATTATTCTGCACGAGTACGATCATATAGAAGGTAAATTATTCATCGATTACCTAAGTCCGCTGAAAAAGCGTTTACTGCAGGGTAAATTGAATGACATCAGCAAAGGTAAGGTAGACACAGATTACAGAATAGCTGTAAAACGCTGATAGACATGCCTCAACTTCACTCTAAACTTCCTGATGTTGGTACAACTATTTTTACGGTTATGTCTAAAATGGCAGTTGAGCATAATGCCATTAACCTCTCGCAAGGCTTTCCTGATTTTCCGGTCTCAGCAAAATTATTGAATGCGGTTACAGAAGCTATGCAAAAGGGCTTTAACCAATACGCCCCAATGCCGGGTTTACCACTCTTGCGCCAGCAAATTGCCGGCATGATTGAAAAGAGTTATCAGGTAAAGCTAGATCCTGAAACTGAAGTTACTGTAACAGCAGGTGCAACTGAAGCTTTGTTTGCTTCACTGATGGCACTTGTGCAGCAAGGAGAGGAAGTAATTCTTTTTGATCCTGCGTATGATTCTTACAACCCTGCCATACGTTTAAGCGGAGGGCTGCCGGTGCACCTCAAACTCAATGAAAATTTTGGCATTAACTGGGATGAAGTTGAAAGTAAGATCAATTCAAAAACCAGGGTAATCATCATCAATACTCCGCACAACCCCAGCGGAGCTATTCTGAGTACAGCGGATTTACTAAGACTTCAAACATTGGTTGTAAAGCACAACTTATACGTATTAAGTGATGAAGTTTATGAGTGGATCATTTTTGATCAGCAGCAACATGCAAGTGTATTGCGTTTTGAGGCGCTTCGTCAAAAAAGTATTGCGGTGTTTTCATTCGGAAAAACATTTCATGCTACCGGCTGGAAAGTTGGTTATACTGTTGCTCCTGCTGCAATAACTGCAGAAATAAGAAAAGTGCATCAGTACTTAACCTTTAGTGTTAACACACCTATGCAGTGGGCATTGGCAACTTACCTGCAAGATGAGAACAACTATAATTACCTGCCGGCTTTTTATCAGCAAAAGAGAGATTACTTTCTTTCGCGTATAGCTAACTCAAGGTTTGAAGTGTTGCCATGCAAAGGAACATACTTTCAATTATTGTCTTATAAAAATATCAGCAATAAGCCCGACTTTGAAATGGCAAGCTGGCTAACCAAAGAAAAAGGAGTAGCCTCAATACCTGTTTCTGTTTTTTATGCAGATAAAACAGATAACCATATTTTAAGATTTTGTTTTGCGAAAAGTGAAGAAACGCTGAACAGCGCAGCAGATTTATTATGCAAGATTTAAAAATTACCATGATTCAGTCTCAGTTAAACTGGGAAGACACCGATGCCAACCTGGCTATGTTTGAAGAGAAGATTTGGCAAATAAACCAAAAGACTGATGTTATCGTATTGCCCGAAATGTTTAGCACAGGTTTTAGCATGCAGGCTGCACGCCTGGCCGAGCCCATGAACTCAAAAACTTTTCGCTGGATGAAGCAGATGGCTGATCAGACCGGGGCTTTGATTTTAGGAAGTTATATCGTGCAAGTACATGAGCACTACTACAATCGTTTAGTGTGGATGGAACCCGGAGGCAATTATAAGACGTACGATAAGAGACATTTATTCAGAATGTCTAATGAGCACATGACCTACGCTACAGGTGAAAGTGTTTTAATCGGCACCTGGAAGGGCTGGCGCATTTGTCCGCAGATTTGTTACGACTTGCGCTTTCCGGTTTGGAGCAGGAACCGTTACAGCCACAACGAAAAACGTTTGGCTTATGACCTCTTGATTTATGTTGCCAACTGGCCGGTAACGCGCATTAGCGCCTGGGAAATATTGTTACGTGCCCGCGCGATAGAAAATCTTTGCTATGTAGTAGGTGTAAACCGTGTTGGAATTGATGGCAACGGAGTAGAATATAATGGCTGCTCATCTTTTATCGGGCCTAAAGGCGATACCATTTTTTCTATGGAAGATGTAGAAACTATTCGCACACTTGAAATTAATTATAACGCCCTAGCAGCTTATCGCGATAAATTTCCTGCACACCTGGATGCGGATGAATTTAGCCTTGAGCTGTAATTTTATTTGTTAGCAGCGAAATCAGTAATCAGTTTTTCCTGATCAGCATTTGAGAGGTTTTCATGCGTACGCGCTTTCAGTATCATCAGCATTTTTTGGGCGATGGTATGTTCGCCATTCAGCAATACAAATTGTACTTTCTCGTGTTCTTTTAGCAGTTGGTGCAATAAGCCGCTGCAAGCACCCAGTTCACTTGTCTGTTCTGCAATTACAATCAACCCGATGTTTTCGGCTTCTTCAACAAGTCTTGAAATCAATGCCAGGGTATTGGCTTCACATTCAGGGCCGGCATCAGCGGTAATCATGTTGGCATCCATCGTTTTGGCCAGCATGAGAAGGGGTTTTTCAAATGACCTTGTTGCCCAGGGATTAAGATCTAATTGCAGCAATAATTTCATAACGAAACATACAGACAATTAGGCGGATTTTTGTTGAGGCTTGTATCAATTTTCCTACTTTTGCGCCTTACTCATTGCCCCCGAAATCCATGTCAGTTAAGAAGATCTCCCGCGCGCTTATTTCAGTTTATTATAAAGACAATTTAGAACCTATCATCCATCAGTTGGGTCGTGCTGGTGTTGAGTTTGTGTCAACCGGGGGTACACAGCAATTCATCGAATCGTTGGGCTATCGGGTAACACCTGTAGAGCAGCTCACGGGTTATCCTTCCATTTTTGGTGGCCGAGTAAAAACATTGCATCCTGCCATTTTCGGGGGTATACTCTTCAGAAGAGATGATGAAGGAGATCTGACGCAAGCCCATACGCATCAGATATCAGCTATTGATCTGGTGATTGTGGATTTATATCCATTCGAAGAAACCCTGGCGGCAGGAGGTTCTGAAGCGGAAATGATTGAGAAAATCGACATTGGTGGAATTTCGCTCATCAGGGCGGCAGCCAAAAATTTTAAAGACGTGCTGATAGTATCATCGCGCCAGCAATACCAAGCCTTGCTGGAAGTTTTACAAACTGAAAACAATACCTGCACGCTGGCACAAAGAAAACACTTTGCGGCTATGGCTTTTGATGTGAGTTCGCATTACGATACAGCCATTTTCAATTACTTCAATCAGGAGCAGGAATTACCCAGGTTTAAACAGAGCATTGCATCGGCCAAGGTTTTACGCTACGGAGAAAATCCACATCAAAAGGGTGTATTCTTTGGTGATTTAGCTAATCTCTTCGAACAGTTACACGGTAAAGATCTCTCGTACAACAACCTGGTTGATGTTGAGGCTGCCCTAAGTCTCTTACAAGAATTTGAATCAACCGCTTTTGTCATCATTAAACACACCAATGCCTGCGGTGCAGCTACAGCAAGTACAGTAAGAGAAGCTTACCTGAAAGCATTTGAAGCTGATACGCTTTCAGCCTTCGGGGGTATACTGGCTTGTAACCAGGTAATTGATTTGGCCGCAGCAGAAGAAATCAACAAACTCTTTTTTGAAATTCTGATTGCCCCGGGCTTTGATGCTGATGCCTTGGCCTTACTTAAAAGCAAAAAGAACCGTATGTTGCTGCAGCAAAAGCGTAAGCTGGATTCAGCCATGCAGTTTCGCTCTTTATTAGATGGTGTAATTATGCAGGATGCAGATTTGAAGACCGACAGCAGAGCGGACTTGAAAACAGTAAGCAAGCTTTCGCCCAATGAGGCCAGCATCAATGCGCTATTGTTTGCAGCAAAACTGGCCAAGCACACCAAGTCGAATACCATAGTCTTGGCAAAAGAAGGGCAATTGCTTGCCAGCGGAGTTGGCCAAACCAGCAGGGTAGATGCCCTAAAGCAGGCCATTGCCAAAGCAAAATCTTTCGGGTTTTCGCTTGAAGGAGCCGTAATGGCTTCTGATGCATTTTTTCCTTTTCCCGATTGCGTGGAAATTGCTTACGAAGCAGGCATCAGGGCGGTTATACAGCCAGGGGGTTCTGTGCGAGATCAGGATTCTATTGACTTTTGCGATCAGCACAACATGGTGATGGTGTTTACCGGCACCAGACACTTCAAACATTAGCAAAAATGCATAAAAGCTTACATGGTTCTTGTAGCCATATATAATTTTGGTAAATTCAAACCGACTATAATTTTTTAATAATCAATGGGTTTCTTCGATTTTTTTACAAGTGACATTGCTATAGATCTTGGCACCGCTAATACACTCATCATCCATAAAGACAAAATTGTTGTGGATGAGCCCTCTATCATTGCGATAGACAGGGCAACCAATAAAGTGTTGGCCATCGGGCGCGAAGCCATGCAGATGCATGAGAAAACGCACGACAATATCAAAACCATCCGACCGCTGAAAGAAGGTGTAATTGCCGACTTCCATGCAGCTGAGCAGATGATTCGTGGTATGATTAAAATGATTGACAGCGGAAAGAAGTGGTTTCCATCTTCACACCGTATGATCATTTGTATTCCTTCGGGAATTACAGAAGTTGAAAAACGCGCAGTACGCGACTCTGCAGAGCATGCCGGAGCAAAAGAGGTGTACATGATTCATGAACCCATTGCCGCAGCTATTGGTATTGGTGTTGACATACAACAACCAATAGGTTCTATGATTGTTGACATTGGCGGAGGTACAACTGATATTGCTGTTATTGCTTTATCAGGAATTGTGTGCGATCAATCTATCAGAGTTGCCGGAGATACTTTCAACCGTGATATTTTGGATTACATGCGCAGACAGCACAACCTGCTTATTGGTGAACGCTCGGCAGAGAAAGTTAAAATAGAAGTGGGTTCGGCTTTAACAGAGTTGGATGACGGACCGGATGATTATGAAATTCGTGGTCGTGATTTAATGACGGGCATCCCCAAAACCATAAAAGTGTCTTATTCTGAAATTGCTTTCGCATTAGATAAATCAGTTTCAAAAAT
>DAOLDI010000078.1:0-7885 GCA_035327445.1 Cyclobacteriaceae bacterium
CCCGCCATAGATTACATGAAGCAAGACGTAAAAGATGTTTTAGCAAAACATGGCATCAAAGAAGTTGAAGTAGATGTAAACTTCAAAAAATCATGGAGCTCAGATAAGTTGACAGAAAAAGGAAGACAAGCATTAAAGTCATTCGGACTTGCCCCACCACCACAGACAGCCTTGATCAATGATATTGACTTCCTGGAACATGTTGCCTGCCCCAGGTGCGATGGAAAAAATACAGAACTCAGAAATCCATTCGGACCAACCCTCTGCCGTTCCATACATTATTGCCTTGACTGCAGAGAAGCATTTGAGCAATTTAAACCCTTATAAAACTTTTACATTTCAATTACGTTCGGTAAAACACATGTTGATATTGAGTGAAAGGATAAAACAAATGAAAACGCGTATTCTGAGTCTTCTTGCCCTAAGTTTGCTTTTAATAAGCTGCAATAGCAGACAACAAGATCACTATCGTACGCATACTATTTTTACCCGAATTGATTCTTTACGGTCTAATTATTTGAATATTCACGATTCCATTATTGTGCATTGGAATACATTTATTAAAGAAGACCAGGACCAACTTAAGCTGATGCATAAAATGATGGACAAACTGGAGCAGTTAGATTTCTATGATCAACAAAAACTAAATCAATTAAAAATACAGCTTGATACATTGATTGCACAGAGCAGAAATAAAGCTACCTTCATCCATCAGGAAAAACGTGAAGCTTTTGATAAACACAGAATGGCCTTACAAAAAGAAATACTTATAACAGCAAATGAAATAACTGAACTTGAAAAACTAAGTAAGCTCCTGGAAAAATCTGAAGCAGAAATCAACAAGGCCAAAGAGAAGTATAATCAGATGGCCCAAGAGTTTAATCAGTTCATAGAAAAATACAAAGGCTCTATCAAAGAAATCACTTATCAGGATAGCATCAAGAAAAAGCCAATTATTGGTCTTTAATCTCTGGTGAATCTGCCCTGAATTAGAAATGGATTAATCCTGGAAAATAGTTAACTTTGTATACATACTTCGAATGTTATGAAGGCATTAACCAGAGAATTACTTTCAAAAGAGTTAAATGAAATTCCCGACAACTTACTTCAGGAATTATATAACTACATCAAATTTTTAAAATCAAAGAAAAGTTCGACTAAGGATAAAATTGAGACTCCTTGTGCCAGCGAAAATGTACTAGCCAAAGACTGGAATAAACCTGAAGAAGACGAAGCATGGAAAAGTTTGTAAAAGGAGATCTTGTTGTTCTTCCCTTTCCATTTTCCTATCTCTCTGCTTCAAAAAAGCGCCCTGCACTTGTGCTTGCAGACTTAACAGGCGATGATGTAATTCTGTGTCAAATAACAAGTCAAAACATCAAAGACACTTACGCAATCTCCTTAACTGAAAACGAGATTTCAAGAGGCAAGCTCATCAAAGAAAGTAACATTCGACCCAATAGATTATTTACTGCAGATAAAGCAATCATACTTTATAAAATTGGCGCAATAACTACTGAGAAATTTAAAGAGGTTAGAAATAGTATAGTATAGTATCACTGCTCGACCAATAAGTATTCAATAAATAAATCAGTCCTATTTCTTTAAAGCCCAGTAATATCTAACTTTACTTCATGAAGTCGCTAAAGAAACTGGGCTATCTTATTCCGCTGGTTTTACCCCTCATTCTTGTTTTCAGATTTGAACAAGGCGGCTGGCACCTTTACGGTACCGTTATTTTTGCCTTCATCATACTCCCTGCTATTGATTATCTCATAGGACTAGATACCGCCAATGTACCTAAAGAAGAAGAAAACTCAGCGGCAGAAGAATTTTACTACCGCTTTGTTACCTATGCCTGGGCCTTTGTGCAGATGGGTTTAGTTATATGGGCAGCCTATGTAATCGGCACAGGTAAAATCAATACAACTTTTGAGTGGATTGGATTTATACTCAGCTTTGGTACCATTACCGGAGGCATTGGCATTACTGTTGCGCACGAACTCGGCCATAAAAAATCTGCCTGGGAAAGATTTTTAGCCCAGGTATTAC
Organism: Cyclobacteriaceae bacterium; assembly: GCA_035327445.1. GTDB lineage: Bacteria > Bacteroidota > Bacteroidia > Cytophagales > Cyclobacteriaceae > DAOLDI01. The sequence goes on from DAOLDI010000078.1 coordinate 2,053, forward strand.
TGATGACCGTATCGTACATGCATTTCTATATTGAACATAACCGCGGACATCATGTAACGGTAGCCACACCCGAAGACCCGGCCACTTCAAGAAAAGATGAAAATTTCTACAGCTTTTGGTTTCGCTCTGTTTTTATGGGATACCTGCACGCCTGGAAAATTGAACTGGAAAGTTTAAGAAGAAAAGGCAAGGCTGCCATCAGCATATATAACAATATGATTTGGTTTGCCCTACTTCCTCTTGTGTTATGCGCAACACTAACTTTAACAAGTTCCTGGTACCATGGCTATTTTGTCTGGCAAATTATTCCCTTCTTTTTCGCACAAAGTGTAATTGCTTTTACTTTGCTTGAGTTGGTAAACTACATTGAACATTACGGCATTGAGCGTAGGGAAATATCTCCCGGAAAATTTGAACGTGTAAATCCATTACATTCCTGGAATGCCAGCCACATGATCAGCAATTTCTTTTTGTTTCAGTTGCAGCGCCATTCCGACCACCATGCCTATGCCCACAAGCGCTATCAGGTTTTGAAACATTATGATGAAAGTCCGCAATTGCCCTTTGGTTACTCCACCATGATTTTGATTGCGCTCCTTCCTCCGCTTTGGTTTGCTTTGATGAACAAAAGGCTGGAACATTGGAAAGCCATGCAGTATTCAACGGCAGCGCTTGCCTGATTTCAGGAACTTGTCTTAACCAGGCGCAAGCGTCTCGCTTATGCTATTATTTTTTAATATCTTGAATTTTGATTTGAACAGCCCTGGTTTACAACTATGAGTCGCAAATACAAGTTTGGAGATAATAACAAGCTGTATTTTTATCAGCTTTGCTGTAGTTTTTGTCTAAGCGGGGTCTTCCGGTAAGCAAATTGAAAAAATTACGCGGGGTCCCTTCCGAAGCATCGGAACGGAGACCCCGCTACGACAGCAATTATAAATCAGGATATTTCGCATAAGCTGTCCTGAGTTTACAAACTCAGGACTCTTCTGACTTATTCAAATCAATACCAATAAAATTCAATATTTTGCAGCATTGATTGCTGCGTTGCCATGCTGAAGATTGACATGCATACCCATATCCTGCCCGAGAAACTGCCCAACTGGACGGAGAAGTTTGGCTATGGAGATTTTATTTACCTGCAGCATCACAAAGCCGGCTATGCCAACATGATGCGGGGCAACCAGTTTTTCAGGGAGATCAAAGAAAATTGCTGGAACCCCGAACTGCGCATTGAAGAGTACGCAAAGTTCAACACCCAGGTACAGGTAGTTTGCACCATACCGGTCATGTTCTCTTACTGGGCCAAACCTATTGACGGACTTTCGGTTTCGAAATTTCTGAATGATCACATCGCGCGTATTGTTGAAGATTACCCCAAACATTATATTGGCTTAGGCACTCTGCCCATGCAGGACACCGAACTGGCCATTGAAGAACTGGAACGTTGTAAAAAAATCGGATTGGTGGGTATACAAATCGGTTCCAACATCAATGATGAAAATTTAAATGAAGATCGCTTCTACCCCATATTCGAAGCCTGCGAAAAACTGGGCATGGCGGTTTTTGTGCATCCCTGGAACATGATGGGCATGAAACACATGCAGCGCTACTGGTTGCCCTGGCTGGTGGGCATGCCGGCAGAAACCTCAAGAGCCATTTGTTCCATGCTTTTTGGCGGCATTTTTAATCGTCTGCCCAAACTAAGGGTAAATTTTGCTCATGCAGGGGGTTCCTTTTTGCCAACCATTGGCCGCATACAGCATGGTTTTGATTGCCGGCCCGACCTGGTGGCCATTGACAACAATATCCCGCCAAAATCATACCTGGGCAAATTCTGGGTAGATTGTATCACGCACGACCCCCTGATGTTGCAATACATTTTAGAGATGCAAGGATCAGAAAAAGTAACACTTGGCTCCGATTATCCCTTTCCGCTTGGAGATTTGGAAATTGGCGCATTTATTGAACACATGAAACTGGACAAGGCCATTGTTGAAGATATATTTTGCAATGCTACCCTGGCCTGGTTAGATCTGCCGAAAGAAAAATTTATTTAGATATCAAGATTACCCATGCGTTTAGCTTTTTCTCTTTTAATCAGTTTTATTTCGATTACTGCATTTGCCCAACAAAGAGGTGGTACAGAAGAAATGATGCGCGATATGGAAATGGCCAAACGTGCCGACCTGATGCGTGTGCTTGACTCTGCAGTAATACTGATGGAAAAAGGCGATTACCAGGCTGCAGATACACGCATGGTTTATTTCCTGAATAACATCAAAGCAGTACCCACTGAGTTCTGCTTTTTCTTTGGAAAGAATTCATACCACCTGGGTAAATACAGTCAAAGCACAGACTGGTTGAATAAATACATTCAGTTAAAAGGCACCAGCGGACAGTTTTATGGAGAGACATTGCGTTGGTTAGACCTGGCAGAAAAAAAACTGCTGGAACAAAGAGCGGCAGAAAAAGTACAGGCAAAAACAGGAACAGTAGTTAAAGACAGTGCAACTTTATCAAGCATACTTTCCAGAAATTTTGATATAGACTGCGGACCAAGCGGAAAATTTACTTGTCCGGTTTGCAAAGGCACTACCGTAATTGTGAAAAAAGGATTGCTTGATGATGAATATAAAAACTGTACGCATTGCGATAAACATGGTAACATTGATTGCGATACTTTTAACCGATTATTGCGCGGTGAGTTAAACCAAAAGAAATAAATAAAAATTTACAGCACTGGAAAAGCTGATTTTGAATAACCTAAATACCTCAACTTAAGCTATGGGCAAACACATCAATCAAAAACTAAACAGAAGAAAGTTTTTACAAAGTGGCGCAACACTTGCAGCCGGTTTTTTCATTATGCCCAGGCATGTGCTGGGTAAAGGATTTATTGCGCCCAGTGATACCTTATACATTGCAGGCATTGGTGCAGGTGGTAAAGGCACCAGCGACCTAACCGGATTCGCTGCCAGTAAGCATGCAAAAATTGTAGCCTTTGCTGATGTAGACAAAGAAATGGCGGCTAAGTCGATCGAGAATTTTCCCAAAGCAAATTTCTATTTCGATTACCGCGAAATGCTGAGCAAAGAAAAAGGCATTGATGCCGTGAGTGTATCCACACCAGATCATACTCATGCAGTAGCTACCATGGCTGCCATGGAATTAGGCAAACATGTTTATGTGCAAAAACCTCTTACTTATAGCATACACGAAGCACGCATGCTCACAGAAGCAGCACGCAAATACAAAGTGGTTACACAAATGGGTAATCAGCATGCATCAGATGAACCAGTGCGCATGATGAAAGAATGGATTGATGCCGGACTTATTGGAGAGGTTAAACGTGTGCAGGCCTGGACCAACAGACCGGTTTGGCCGCAGGGCATTCCAAGCCCCAGCGGAAAACACACAGTTCCCGATCATTTGAAATGGGATTTATGGTTAGGACCTGCAGCATGGGCGGAGTATAATCCGGCATACCACCCTTTTAACTGGCGCGGCTGGTGGGCCTATGGCACAGGTGCTTTAGGCGATATGGCCTGTCATATTCTAGACCCGGTATTCAAATGCTTGCCCATCGATTATCCTTCAGAAGTTGAATGCAGCACCACAACAGTTTGGGAGGGCTTTTTCAAAGAAGGACATTACCCCGAAAGTTGCCCTGCATCTTCCATCATCCATTTGAAGTTGCCCAGAAATGATGGTAAAGGTGATATCAAATTAACCTGGATGGATGGCGGACTTTTGCCAGAAAGACCAGATGAACTTTTACCCGATGAGCAAATGGGTGATTGGAATGGCGGATTAATTTTTGAAGGAACAAAAGGCAAAATGATGGGCAATTACATGACCAAGCCTGTGCTGCTGCCAACAAAAAGAATGGAAGAAGTAACATTGCCCAAGCAAACTTTGCCAAGAGTACCTGAAGGACATTATGTGCAATGGGTTAACGCATGCATGAAAGGATACGGAAAAGCAGAAGTAAGTTCTCCTTTCGATTATGCCGGTCCGTTTACAGAAGCAATTCTCATGGGCAACCTGGCATTGCGCAGTTATCAAATGAAAATGCAAAACGCACAAGGCAGAGATTACTTCCCTGGCAGAAAGAAATTACTTTGGGATGCCAAGAATATGCGCATCACCAATTTTGAAGAAGCCAACCAGTTTGTGAAACGGGAATACCGCCAGGGCTGGAAGTTATAATTTAACGCTTAGAGGTACTCTTTCAGTGGTCTGTATCCTTTACAGACCACTTTATTTTCTCTCCCTCCCTTTTTGGCGCCTGTGTCTTTTACGCCCATACTTACCAAGTATCCAACACCTTTGAGGTGTAGGGCAGCTTCTATAAAATTGATTAAATTTGCACTTTCATCTTAGTTATGGTGCTTTACAACAGAATTAACGGCAAAGTATTGAAAGAGAACATGCTGCGCAGCCACGAAATAAGGGTTACGCTCTCTTTTTATAAGTATCACCACCTCAGCGATCCGCAGGCTTTTCGTGATGAATTGTTCAAACTATGGAATGAGTTGGGAGTACTTGGCAGAACTTATGTTGCTGCTGAAGGCATCAATGCGCAAATCAGTGTGCCACAATCACGGTTTAAAGAATTCAGAGATCATCTGTACAGCTATCCTTTTTTAAATGGCATCAGGCTTAATATTGCAGTAGAAGATAATGGCAAATCATTCTTTAAATTAAAAATACAGGTAAAGCACAAAATACTTGCCGATGGTTTAGATGATGCCAGCTTTGATGTTACCAATAGCGGTAAACATTTAAAGGCTAAAGAATTTAATGCATTAGCTGAACGAGATGATACGGTAATTATTGATATGCGCAACCACTATGAAAGTGAAGTGGGGCATTTCAAAAATGCCATTACACCAGATGTAGATACCTTCAGAGATTCATTACCTGTTGTTGAAGAAATACTGAAACCGCATCGCGAAAAAAATATCATCATGTATTGTACCGGTGGTATACGTTGCGAAAAAGCAAGTGCATGGTTTAAACACAGAGGATTCAAAAATATTTTTCAGTTAGAGGGTGGTATTATAGAATATGCACGCCAGGCACAGGAAGAAGGATTGGAAAATAAATTTATCGGAAAGAATTTTGTTTTTGATGAACGCCTGGGTGAAAGAATATCAGAAGAAGTGATCAGTCATTGCCACCAATGTGGCGAGCCATGCGATACGCATACCAATTGTAAAAATGATGGTTGTCACTTGTTATTTATCCAATGTGAAAAGTGCAAAGCAAAATATGATGCATGTTGTTCAACCAAATGTGCAGACATCATACAGTTACCTGAAGAAAAACAAAAAGAAATCAGAAAAGGCATAAATAATGGCAGACAGGTTTTCAAAAAAGGCAGGGCCGGCCACCTGATTGAGAAACTTAAACTGCATTCATGAACATACGCATTGGTATTATCAATGTATCAGATCGCGCAAGTAAAGGAATTTACGAAGACATTCCAGGCAAAGCCATTCTCTCCACGCTCAAGGAATACATCAGCAGTACATGGGAACATGAGTATGCCGTAATTCCGGATGAACAGGATTTAATCGAACAAAAAATGATTGAGATGGCAGATAAAAAAAACTGCTGCTTAATCATTACAAGTGGCGGAACGGGCCCGGCAAAAAGAGATGTAACCCCAGAGGCCACCGAAGCTGTGTGTGATAAAATGATGCCCGGCTTTGGCGAACTGATGCGGGCCGAAAGCCTGAAATATGTGCCTACAGCCATTTTATCCAGACAAACAGCCGGTATCAGAAACAAGACTTTAATTGTAAATTTGCCTGGGAAACCAAAG